>JAYVDG010000436.1:0-11334 GCA_043749525.1 Phenylobacterium sp. | reverse complement strand
GGGATGACGACGTGGGTTTGCCCCTTGCCACCCCGCCCCACGGGCCCAATCTCTCACCAAAGCCAGGGGAGGCGAACATGGCCGCGACAGCAGCCCAGAACACCGGCGCCGAGTTCGAGGACGAAGGCGTCGTGGCCGCCTATGTCCACCGCACGCCCTATCCGCCGGCCCTGTTCGAGCGCCTCCTCCAGCTGACCCCCGGCCGCGAGCGCCTGCTTGATCTCGGCTGCGGCCCCGGCAAGCTGACCCTCAGCCTCGCCCCCCACTTCGCCCACGTCCTTGCCGTCGATCCCTCCGCCGCCATGCTGCGGCTGGCCGAACGCCTCGACGCCGGCAGGAACCCCCATATCGCCTGGACGCAAGCCTTCGCCGAGGACGTCCCCCTCCCGGAGACTCTCGACCTGATCGTCGCCGGCGCCAGCATCCACTGGATGGACGCCCCGCGCCTGTTCCCCCGCCTCGCCGCCGCCATCGCCCCCGGTGGCCAGATGGCCATCCTCGGCGGCGACGGCCCCGCCGCCGCGCCCTGGATCGCCGCCTGGAACCAGACCATCGTCGACTGGGTCGGCAAGCTGGGCGGCCAGTGGAACGACCCCGGCCACACCGCCCGCGTCACCGGCCACCAGCCCTGGTTCGACCTCGCCGCCACCGAGGTCTTCACCGCCCCCATCGTCCAGAGCGTCGACGACCTGATCGAGGCCGAGCATTCGCGGGCCACCTGGTCCCGCGCCAAGCTGGGCCCCCTGGCGCAGGCCTTCGGCGCCGACCTGCGCGCCGTCGTCGCCCCCTATGCCACCGACGGCAAGGTGGCCTTCGAGATCAGCTCGACCCTCTGGTGGGGGACACCGCGCGCGACACACCGCCCCGCTTGACCAACTCCGGCGAGGCGATCAAAAACGCCCATGATCCGCCTCATCGCCACCGACCTCGACGGCACCCTGCTGCGCCGTGACGGCTCGATCTCGACGCGCACCCGCAAAGCCCTGGCCAACGCCCGCGAGGCCGGCATCGCCGTGGCCTTCGTCACCGCCCGGCCGCCGCGCGACGTCCACCACATCGCCGACGATCTGGGGATCACCGGCCTGGCCGTCTGCTCCAACGGCGCTCTGCTCTACGACCTCGCCGAGAGCCGGGTCATGCGCGCCGACGCCCTGCCCACCGCTATCGCTCTGGAGCTGATCGGCGAACTTCGCAGCTCCGATCCGCACTTCAGCTTCGCCACCGAGCACGGCCACAAGGTCGGCCGCGAACAGGCCTTCCCGGTCGCCATGTTCGACGGCTTCGTCCACCACCACGAGCCCCGTGTGGGGCCGGTCCACAGCCTCTGCGACGAGGACCTGATCAAGATCCTGGTCCATCACCCGGTCCACGCCGTCGACGACCTCCACGCCCTGATCCGGTCCCTGGCCGGCGACCGTGTGGCGGTCACCCATTCCGGCGCCGACTTCGTGGAGTTCGGCGCGCTGGGCGTCTCCAAGGCCAGCGGCCTGCTGCATCTCGCCGCCGACCTGGGGATCGAGGCCCACGAGGTCATCGCCTTTGGCGACATGCCAAACGACATCCCCATGCTCATCGCCGCCGGCCGCGGCGTCGCCGTAGCCAACGCCCACCCCCACGTCCTCGCCGCCGCGGGTGAGACCACCGCCACCAACGAGGACGACGGCGTGGCGAGGGTCATCGAGACGCTGTTGGCCTAAAGCGCCGACCCCGCGAAATTCCAAGCGTGACTGTCGGAACGATGCCGGATTCTGAGCGCTGTTCAGCCTCAATCTTCGGAGACAAATTCATGCGAACCGCGATAGGCGCCCTCACCGGCGCCGCCTTGACTCTCGCCCTCCTGGGGGCCTGTTCCAAGCCGGCCTCACAGACCGCCGCCGACACCTCGGCAGCCGCGGCCGACGCCACCGCCAGCGCCGAGGCTCCCGGCGGCGCGGTCTCCCCGCCCGCCGCCAACGACGCCGTCGACACCGGCGCCACGGCCTCGGACACCGCCCCCGAGGCGGCCTCTAATTCCTTCACCCAGGACCAGGCCAAGGGCCACATCGAGAACGCCGGCTACACCGATGTCACCGGCCTCGCCAAGGGCGCCGACGGCATCTGGACCGCCAAGGCCAAGAAGGGCGGCAAGACCATGGACGTCTCGCTCGACTTCAAGGGCGCCGTCACCGCCCACTAACCCTCTAGCTTGAAGGAGCTCATCATGAGCCGCACTGTTTCCCGCCTGTTCACCACCCACACGCAAGCCATGACCGCCGTCTCCGAGCTGGAGGCCTCAGGCGTCTCGCGTGACGACATCAGCATCATCGCCAGCAACTCCGACAACTGGCACGACGGCCACCGGCACCCCGGCGGCGATCTCGACGGTGACAACGACGCCGCCGAAGGCGCCGGAAAGGGCGCCACCACCGGAGGGCTGATCGGCGCCGGCGGCGGCCTGCTGGCCGGCCTCGGCATGCTGGCCATCCCCGGCCTCGGCCCCGTGGTCGCCGCCGGCTGGCTGGTCTCCACCGTGGTCGGAGCCGCCGCGGGCGCTGCAGCCGGCGCGGCCGCCGGTGGCGTGCTGGGCGCCCTGAAGGACGCCGGCCACTCCGACGAGGACGCCCACGTTTATGCCGAAGGCGTCCGCCGCGGCGGCGCCCTGGTCAGCGTCAAGGCCAGGGACGAGGACGCCGCCAGGATCGATGTGATCCTCAACCAGCAGCAGGGCGTCGACGCCTTGACGCGGGGCGCTGACTACCGTGCCGGCGGCTGGGACCGCTTCGACGCCGAGGCCGCGCCCTATACCGCTGACGAAGTGGTCCGCGAGCGCCAACGCTACGGTGAGAGCCGCTCCTTCGCCAACCAGGACGGCCGCGACGACACCCTCGACGCCGACCGTGATCGCCGCCCCGGCGGTCCGGGCGTCTCCGCGCCGATCCCTGGCACGGACATCTAGAGCGTTTCCCGCCCGACCTCTATCTGGTCGGGCGATCAGGAAGGGCGACCTAGCAAAGAAACTGGTCTCCCGGTTCGAACATTCGAAACGGGAGGCTAGGTCAGAGGCGCCGCCAAAGCCCACGGCGCTGAGAACCGCTAGGCCCTCCGGCTCGCGCCGGAGGGCCTTTTGGCGTGGGCATCATCTAAAAGCGAACGTCATCCCCGGGCTTGTCCCGGGGACCCATTATCTCCGTCTCGCCGCAGATTGCGCGGCCGAGGCCAGGGGTTCTTGCTGACCCCCGGAGATCATGGGTGGCCGGGACAACCCCGGCCATGACGATCAGGGTGGGACGAGCGGACAAGAGCTGGATCCACTGGTTCCTGAACGCCACGCCCGCCGACTTTATTCCGGCGTCCCAGGTCTCAGCCCGAGCGCAGCGAAGAGCCCATCGGGGTCGCGCAACCTGAGTTCAAGCAAGACCGGCCGGGCGTCCTGCCGCCGGAACTCCACCAGGACCACGTCGCCCAGCCAGGCATTGTGGAATTGGAGCGAGATGATCTCGTCCCTGACGATGCGGTGTTCCATGCCCAGCAGCCCGTAGGGCGCGATCATATTGAAAGGGAAGGTGGGCGTGATCCAAAGACTGTCGCCCACGACGCACACCATCAGGCAGTTTCTTGCGCCGCCGAGGGTGTTTTTCAGAGAGCCAGACGCCCGCCGCTCGCAGAAGCTGGCATTGGCCGGCGGGCGCGGAATGATCGGCTCACCGCGCACGCGGCGGCTGCGAACCGAGACCCAGAACCAGGGCGGCCAGACCAGCAGCACGCCAATCAGCCAGACGATGAGGAACAGGTCTGGGTTCGACATGATGCGATGGGCTCGGGCGGCAAGGCAGCCACCACCATGGGCTAAGCTTGACCTCAAGTCGCTCTCCGGCCACAAGGCCCGCAGGCAAGCGCCGAGGCGGCTTAAAAATATCGCGCTCGCCCCTAGCGCCCGCATCCAGACGCGGGATCGCGGCCCTGCGTGGCCGAGCTACCTCGACGGACTTTTCCCCATGACCACCCCACCTGTCGCCCTCACGCGCGACCGCGATTTCATGAAGTTGTGGGCCGCCCAGGCGGTCTCCACCTTCGGCGCCCGGATCACGCGGGAGGGCCTGCCGATGACGGCGGTCCTGACCCTGGGCGCCAGCCCGGCGACGCTCGGCGTGCTCGCCGCCCTTTCCTATGGCCCGGCCTTCTTCGTTGGCCTGTTCGGCGGGGGCTTCGTCGACCGCCGCCATCGCCGCCCGATCCTGATCGCCGCCGACCTGATCCGGGCCGGGGTGCTGATCACCGTGCCCATCGCCGCCTGGCTGGGCTGGCTCAGCCTCTGGCAGGTGTTCGCCGCCGCGATTGCTGTGGGCGCCGCCAGCGTGCTGTTCGACATGGCCGACCACGCCTATCTGCCCGCCCTGATCGGGACCGAGCAGCTGGTGGACGCCAATTCCAAGCTCTCGGCCACGGAGTCGGTGGCCGAGCTGGGCGGTCCGGCCCTGGCCGGATTCCTGTTCCAGTGGCTCACCGCCCCCTTCGCCATCGCGGTCAATGCGGTGACCTACCTGGTCTCGGCCGTCTTCCTGATGGGCATCCGAAAGGTCGAACCCGACCCCGAGCCCGTGCCGCCCCAGCACGGGGTCGCCGACCTGACCCAGGGCTTCCGCGTCGCCTGGGCCCAGCCCCGCGTACGGCCCCTGCTGATGATGACCGCCACCAACGGCCTGTTCGGCGGTGGCTTCGCGGCGCTGTACCTGCTGTTTGCCTTGCGCACCCTGCACCTCAGCCCCGCCATGCTGGGGATCACCGTCGCCTTCGGCGGCCTCGGCGCCCTGATCGGCTCCGGCCTGGCCGCCCCCATCGCCAAGCGGATGGGCGCCGGCCCGGCGATCCTGGTGACAGCCGTGGCCACGGCGGGCAGCGCCCTGCTGATTCCCCTCGCGCCCGCCGCGCCCGTGGCCGGCATGGCCGTGCTGATCGTCTCCCAGCTGCTCGGCGACTCCCTGGGCACGGTCTACAACATCCTCGGCGCCAGCCTGCGCCAGACCGTCCTGCCCCAGGAAACCCTCGGCCGCGCGGCCGGCGCCTTCAAGGCCGCCGGCGGTGGGCCCATGCTGGTGGGTGCCCTCGGCAGCGGTGTCCTCGCCAACGTCATCGGCGTCCGCGAGACCCTGTTCATCGCGGCGGCGGGACTCGCGGTCGGCCCGCTGATCGGGCTGGCCTCGCCGGCCCTGCGCGGTGTGAAGGTCATCGGGCTGGACGCGGAGTAACCCTCACCTAACCACCGTTAACCACCGTCATCCTCGGGCTTGTCCCGAGGACCCATGATCTCCGCCAGCCCGTAGATCGCAAAACGGCGCCGCCTGGGTCCAGGCGGCGCCGCGGAGATCATGGATGGCCGGGACAAGCCCGGCCATGACGATCTGAATTAGGTCTCCGGCGTGAACTCCACCGGCATCGACCGGATCGCGTAGACGAAGTTGTTCGGGGCCACGTCCATAGGCCCCGACTGGTGGATGTCGGGGAAGCGGCCCAGCATCTGGCGGTAGACCGCCTCCAGTTGCAGCTGCGCCACGCGCTTGCCGATGCAGGTGTGGGGGCCGTAGCCGAAGGCGATGTGCTTGTCGGCGTTGGCCCGGGTCACGTCCAGGCGGTCGGGGTCGGCGAACACCGCGGCGTCGCGGTTGGCCGAGCCGTAGTACATGATCACCTTCTCGCCCTCGGCGATCTGCTGGCCAGACACCTCAACATCGCGGGTGGCGGTGCGGCGCATGTAGATCACCGGGCTGATCATGCGGATGAACTCGTTGACCGCGCCGGGCATCAGCTCAGGCCGGGCGATCAGCTTGGCCTTCTCCTCGGGGAAGTCGCTCAGCAGCTTCATCGAACCGGAGATGGTGTTTCGGGTCGTGTCGTTGCCCGCGAACACGATCAGCAGCCAGGAGCCGTCGAGGTACTCGTCGGCCAGCAGGTCGCCGTCCACCTGGGCCTTGGCGATGGCGCTCATCAGGTCGGCCTGCGGGTCCAGGCGGCGCTTGTGCAGCATGTGCCGGCCGTAGTCGAACATCTCCTGGATGGCGTTGGTGAAGGCGTCGAGGAAGGCCTTCATCTCCGGCGGCACCTCGGCGGCGGCCGACTCCAGCCCGCCGCCCCCGCCGGCGCGCTCGGCGGCGAAGGAGTTGGCCAATTCCAGGAAATGCATCCAGGTCAGGAACTTGGGGCGATCTTCTACCGGCACGCCGAGGATCTCGCACAGTGTGAACAGCGGCAGGTGGGCAGACATGGCCTGGACCAGATCCACCCGGCCCTGCTTGGCCATGGCGTCCAGCAAGCGGGTCACCTCGCCCTCCACCCGGTCGGTCAGGCCGCGCAGATAGGCCGGTGTGAAATAGGGCATGTGCTCGCGGCGCAGCTGCATGTGCATCGGCGCGTCCATGTTGATCATGGCGTCCAGGCTGGCGCGGGCCAGCTGCATCTCCGAGCGCTGGTGGCTCATCAGGATGCCGCCGCGCTGAGAGGAGAAGGTCTCGTAGTCGGCGTTGACCCGCATGACGTCCTCATGCCGGGTCACGGCCCAGAAGCCCGGTCGGTCCTCGGGCTCGGACATCCAGGCGATGGGGGAGGCCTTCCGCATCTGCTCGAAGGCGCCCATCGGCGGGCCCTTGGTGAAGGCCTCGGGGTTCCAGAGCTCCACGGGGCTCGCGGGATAGATCGGCTTGTTGGCCGGGCCCTTGGCGCCGCCCACTTCCACGGTGTCGCTGATCAGAAGCATGGCGGTGTCTCCGGTTTCCTACCTGGAATCGACCTTCGCCCCGTGACGTTACGCAACGCAAACGGCGCCCCTACGTCACCTGCGAATTCGGGTCGACAGGATGATCGACGACGTCGTCCGCTCCACCCCGTCGATCAGGCCGATGTCGTCCAGCACCTGGTCCAACTCCTCGATGGAGGCCGCCGCCACCTGGACGATCATGTCGAAGGGTCCCGACACCGAGTGCAGCGCCTCCACCTGCGGCATGGTGCGAAGACTGGCCTCAATATGTCGGGCGGCCTTGGGCGCGGCCGTCACCAGAACATGTCCCCGTACGATGCGGGATTCCAAGGGTTTTCCCAGGCGGATGGTGAACCCTGCGATCACCTCAGCGGCCACAAGTCGGTCAATGCGGGTCTGCACCGTCGTGCGCGACACGCCGAGCCGTTTGGCCAGCGTCGAGGTGGGCAAGCGGAGTCGGTCTCCAGCAACCGGACCAACGCCAGGTCCCGAGCGTCCAACTTCATATCGTCGGCTGAACTGGTCATATCGCTCACCTAACTGCGCATATCCGACGCTCTGACTGTTCAAATCGCCCCGAAATCGCCGGATCGTCAAGCTCCAACCTGGGGAGAGAGCACATGCGCAGGATCGTGGTCATCGGCGGCGGCAAGATCGGCGCGGTCATCGCCCAGATGCTGGTGGAGAGCGGCGACTACGCGGTGACCGTGGTGGACCGGTCGGCGGCCGCGCTGAAGGGCCTTGTCCTCCATCCGCGGCTGTCACCATGTGTGCTGGACGTCACCGACGAGGGCGCCGTGGACGCCGCCCTGGCCGGCGCCTTCGCCGTCCTGTCGGCCGCCCCCTTCCACCTGACCGGCGTGGTGGCGCAGGCCGCCGCGCGGGTCGGCTGCCACTACCTGGACCTCACTGAGGACGTCACCACCACCCGCAGGGTCAAGGCCCTGGCCGCGGACGCCAAGGGTGCCTTCATCCCCCAGTGCGGCCTGGCCCCCGGCTTCATCTCCATCGCCGGCGCGGACCTGGCCCGCGGCTTCGACCGGGTCGACGAGCTGCGCCTGCGGGTCGGCGCGCTGCCCCGCTATCCCTCCAACTCCCTGGGCTACAATCTGACCTGGTCCACCGAGGGGGTGATCAACGAGTACTGCGAACCCTGCGAGGCCCTGGTGGAGGGTGAGTTGCGCGAGGTCCCGGCCCTGGAAGGCCTGGAGACCTTCAGCCTCGACGGCGTCACCTACGAGGCCTTCAACACCTCCGGCGGCCTGGGCTCCCTGGCCGAGGTCCTGGCCGGCAAGGCGCGGAACCTGAACTACAAATCCGTCCGCTACCCCGGCCACTGCGCCCTGATGCGCACCCTGCTGAACGACCTCAACCTGCGCCACCGCCGCGACCTGCTGAAGGACGTCCTGGAGGGCGCAGTCCCCGGCACCGAGCAGGACGTGGTGGTGTTCTTCGTCACCGCCTCGGGCTGGCGGAACGGCCGGCTGATGCAGGAAAGCTATGCCGGCAAGGTCAAGGGCGAGCACCATGGGCAGGGCTTCTGGAGCGCCATCCAGGTCACGACGGCGGCCGGCATCTGCACCGTACTGGACCTCCTGGCCGCGGGCCGCCTGCCGCAACAGGGCTATGTCCGCCAGGAGGAGATCGCCCTGGCCGATTTCCTTTCCAACCGCTTCGGCAAGGCTTATCGCCAGCCGGGTGACGTGGTGGCCCAGCCGCCGGTCGCCGCCGTCGCCTGAGGACCCGCGCATGAACGCCCACGCCCGCTCCCTGCCCGCCGTCCGCGACGATGCGATGGCTACGCTGTCGGCCCTCGGCGTCGACCTGGCCGTCCTGGCGGGGGCCGATGTCCCGGCCCGCTCTCCCATCAACGGCGAGGTCATCGCCACCCTGCGCGCCACGACGCCCGCGCAGGTGGACGCCGCCGTCGAGCGCGCGCACGCCGCCTTCCTCGACTGGCGCAAGATCCCCGCTCCCCGGCGCGGCGAGCTGGTGCGGCTGTTCGGCGAGGAGCTGCGGGCCGCCAAGGATCACCTGGGCCGCCTGGTGGCCCTGGAGGCCGGCAAGGTCACCTCGGAGGGTCTGGGCGAGGTCCAGGAGATGATCGACATCTGCGACTTCGCCGTCGGCCTGTCGCGCCAGCTGCACGGCCTGACCATCGCCACCGAGCGCCCCGGCCACCGGATGATGGAGACCTGGCACCCGCTCGGCGTCTGCGGCGTCATCTCGGCCTTCAACTTCCCGGTCGCCGTCTGGTGCTGGAACGCGGCCCTGGCGCTCGTTTGCGGCGACCCCGTGGTGTGGAAGCCGTCGGAGAAGACGCCGCTGACCGCCCAGGGCGTGCAGGCGGTCTTCGAGAAGGCCGCGGCCCGCTTCGGCGACGCGCCGGCCGACCTGTCGCAGGTGATCCAGGGCGGGGCCGAGGTCGGCGCGGCCCTGGTCGCCCACCCCAAGATCGCCATCCTGTCAGCCACCGGTTCCACCCGAATGGGCCGCGCCGTGGCGCCGGTCCTGGCCGCCCGCTTCGCCCGCGCCATCCTGGAGCTAGGGGGCAACAACGCCGCCATCGTCGCCCCCTCCGCCGACCTCGAACTGGCCCTGCGCGGCATCGCCTTCTCGGCCATGGGCACGGCGGGCCAGCGCTGCACCACCCTGCGCCGCCTGTTCGTCCATGAGGACATCGCCGACGCCCTGGTGGGCCGCTTGAACTCCGCCTACGCCTCGGTGCCCGTGGGCGACCCCCGCGAGGCCGGGACCCTGCTGGGCCCGCTCATCGACGAGGCCGCCTATGACGGCATGCAGGCCGCTCTGACGGAGGCGAAGGCCGCCGACGGGACCGTCCACGGCGGCCAGCGGGTCGACCGCCCCGGCGTCTATGTCCGTCCCGCCCTGGTGGAGATGCCGAGCCAGACCGGCCCCATGCTGCGCGAAACCTTCGCCCCGATCCTCTACGTCGTGCGCTACCGAGACCTGGCCGAGGCCATCGCCCTGCAGAACGCCACGGCGGCGGGCCTGGCCTCCTCGATCTTCTCCAACGATGTGCGGGAGACCGAGCTCTTCATCAGCGACGTGGGCTCGGACTGCGGCATCGCCAACGTCAATATCGGCCCGTCAGGCGCCGAGATCGGCGGGGCCTTCGGTGGCGAGAAGGAGACCGGCGGCGGCCGCGAAGCGGGTTCCGACAGCTGGAAGGCCTATATGCGCCGCGCCACCAACACCCTGAACTACAGCCGCGACCTGCCCCTGGCCCAAGGGGTCAGGTTCGACGTCTGAGCGCTTTCAGGCGAAGTGGCAACCGGTTCGCCGCCCGGAAAGCGCGACCAGCAAAAGGTCTAGCCGTTGCCGTCAGAGCGACGCAGCGTTTCAGGAACCGCTCTTGGGCGCGGCGCGAACGGGGACCATATGCAGGCCATGAACACGTCCTCCCGCATGCCCGTGGTCTTCGTCGGCCACGGCACCCCGATGAACGCCCTGGGCGGCCCCAACGCTCAGGTCTGGCGCGAGCTGGCCGCAGGCCTGCCGCGCCCCAAGGCGATCCTGGCGATCTCCGCCCACTGGTGCCTTAACGAGACGGCGGTGACGGCCATGGCCGCGCCTAAGACCATCCACGACTTCGGCGGCTTCCCGCAGCCATTGTTCGACATGCAGTATCCCGCGCCGGGCGACGTCGGCCTCGCCGCCCGCGCCGCCGAGCTACTGGCGCCCATGGCGGTGCGCGCCGACCAGGACTGGGGCCTGGACCACGGGACATGGTCGGTCCTGGCCCACATGTATCCGGACGCAGACATCCCCGTGGTGCAGCTGGCCATCGACCTCAACCAGCCGATGCCCGCCCACTACGCCATCGGCAAGCGCCTGGCGCCCCTGCGTGACGAGGGCGTGCTGATCCTCGGCTCCGGCGATGTGGTCCACAATCTGCGCGCCGCCGTCCGCGCCGCGGACGTCCAGCCCCTGGCCTGGGCCCAGCACTTCCACGACGCCGTGCGCGGCCGCCTGTCGGCCGGCGACTACGCCGCCCTGATCGATCCCGGCGGCCTGGGCCCTGAGGCCGGCATGGCTGTCGACGAGCACTACCTGCCGCTGCTCTACGTCCTGGGCGCCAGCGTACCCGGCGAGCCGATCGCCCTCTTCAACGACCACATCGACCTGGGCTCGATCAGCATGCTGGGCGCCCGGATCGGCTAAAGGGGCGTGATCCATCCGATGGGCAAGCTGGAGGCCGTCACCCCCACCAGGACCATGCGGTCGCCGCCGCCCAGGTCCACCACGGTGTCGGCGCCGACCTGGGAGATCGAATAGGTCCCGTAGTCGATGATCACCCGGTCGCCCTCGCCGTAGTTGAAGTCGGTCACCAGATCGAGGCCCGCGCCGGAGAAGAAGTGGAACATGTCGGCCCCGGAACCTCCGGTCACCGTGTCGTCCCCCCGGTCGCCCCACAGCCAGTCGTCGCCCGCGCCGCCGTCGACGATATCGTTGGCCTGGCCGCCCCTCACCCAGTCGAAGCCGTCGCCGCCGAAGCAGGTGTCATTGCCTAGCATTACAGTTGCAGTCGCGTCTGGATGTGGGTGCGTCGAGCGGCGGCTTGCTGGGCGCGTCGCCAGAGCGAC
>JAYVDG010000435.1:0-4332 GCA_043749525.1 Phenylobacterium sp. | reverse complement strand
ATTCCATCGGGCCGGGCCGATAGAGCGAGATCAGCGCAGTGACCTCTTCCAGGGAATTGGGCCGCAGCTGGCGCAGGATGTCGCGCATGCCCTGGCTTTCCAGCTGGAACACCCCGACCGTCTGGCCCGACGCCATCAGCTCGTAGGACTTCGCGTCGTCGAGCGGCAGCTTGTCCAGGGGGAAGTCGGCGCCGCGCTTGGCCAGGTGCTTCATGGCCCGGTCGACGACCGTCAGCGTCTTCAAACCGAGGAAGTCGAACTTCACCAGCCCCGCGCTTTCCACCCACTTCATGTTGAACTGGGTGGCCGGCAGCTCGGAGCGCGGATCGCGGTAGAGCGGAGTCAGCTCCGTGAGCGGCCGATCGGAGATCACCACGCCGGCAGCGTGGGTCGAGGCGTTGCGGTAGAGGCCTTCCAGCTGCAGCGCGGTCTCCAGCAGCTGCGCCACGGCCTCGTCGTCGTCCTTGGCCTGGCGCAGGCGCGGCTCGATCTCGATGGCGCGGGCCAGCGTCACCGGGTTGGCGGGGTTTGCCGGCACCATCTTAGCCAGGCGGTCCACCTGGCCCAGCGGAAGCTGCAGCACCCGGCCGACGTCGCGCAGCACGGCGCGGGCCTGCAGGGTGCCGAAGGTGATGATCTGGGCCACGCGGTCGCGGCCGTAATGCTGCTGGACGTAGGAGATCACCTCTTCCCGCCGCTCCTGGCAGAAGTCGATGTCGAAGTCGGGCATGGACACCCGCTCCGGGTTCAGGAACCGCTCGAAGATCAGGCCGTAGCGCAGGGGATCAAGGCCCGTGATCAGCAGCGACCAGGCCACCAGGGACCCCGCGCCGGACCCCCGGCCTGGCCCCACCGGAATGCCTTGAGCCACCGCCCACTTCATGAAGTCCGACACGATCAGGAAGTAGCCCGGGAAGCCCATGGATTGGATGACGCCGATCTCGCGCTCCAGCCGGTCCCAGTAGTCCTGCTCGGTCCCCGTGAGGGTGTGGCCTTCCAGGCGTTTGCGCAGCCCCTCGCGGGCCTGTTCGGCCAGTTCCTCGGACTCGGTACGGCCCGCGACGGTGGGGAAACGCGGCAGGATCGGGTCGCGCTTCTTGACCATGAAGGCGCAGCGCCGGGCGATATCGAGGGTGTTGTCGCAAGCCTCCGGCAAATCGGCGAACAGCTTACGCATGTCGGCGGCCGGCTTGAACCAGTGCTCGGGCGTCACCCGGCGGCGATCCTCCTGGCTGATATAGGCCCCGTCGGCGATGCAGAGCAGGGCCTCGTGGGCCGTGTAGAGCTCGGCCGGGCCGAAATAGACGTCGTTGGTGGCCACCAGCGGAATGTCGAACTCATAGGCGTAGGCCACCAGTTCCGGTTCAGCGGCGGCCTGGGCGGCCATGCCGTGGCGCTGCAGCTCGATGTAGAACCGGTCGCCGAACACTCGGGACATTTCGGCCAGCGCCGCCCTCCCCTCAGCGGTCTTGCCCGCGGCCATCAGAGGATCGACGGGGCCGTCGACGCCGCCCGACAGCAACAGCAGGCCCTCGGCCCGCTGCGCCACCGCGCTCCAGGGCACCTGCGGCTCGTCGGTGGGTTCGATGTCCAGATAGGCCATCGAGGAAAGCTCGGAGAGGTGCAGATAGCCCTGCTCGCTCTGGGCCAGCAGGACGATGGTGGGGATCTTGGCCCAGCGCTCGGGCGGCCCCTCGCCGATGCCGCGCACCGGCAGGGCGAGGCCGACGATGGGCTGGACACCGGCCTCCTTGGTGACGACGGAAAACTCCAGGGCCCCGAACAGGTTGGCCCGGTCGGTCAGGGCCACGGCCGGCATATGGGCTTTGGCCGCCAAGGACCCGACCTTGTCGGCCTTGATGGCGCCTTCCAGCAGCGAATAGGCCGAGCGGACCCGCAGATGGACGAAACCGTTTTGTTCGCCCTCGCCGCTCACGCCATTCTCCGCTCTAAAAGATCAGCCTCAGGCGGCCAGTTGCGCGACCTGACACATCATCCAGACAAACCCCGCCACCGACACAAAGGCCAGCGATTCCCGCACCAAACGAACAACCATAACGCCACTCCTGTGAATGTTCTGCGTATGTTCCTATTCTTGTTTTGTTCTCATTACAAGAGCTCATCCACACGCCTGTGGACGATCGCCTCACCGCCGCCCAGATCGCCGCCCAGCTTGGCCGTGATAGTTAAGGGAGACCCGGAATGGACATCGAGATCGGGGCAGAGGCGAAGGACAAGAGCTTCAACCGGCGCGTGGCCATCACCGTCGTGGTGCTGTCGATCTTCATGGGCCTCAGCCAGGTCAAGGACGGCAATATTGTCCAGGCCATGCAGCAGGCACAGTCCGCCGCCGTCGATCGCTGGGGCGAGTACCAAGCCACCAAGACCAAGCTGCACATCGACGAGGTGGCGCTAGCCCAGACCCGGTTCATGGCCGGACTGGGCGGCGCGAAGGTGGCCTCGTCCACGACGGCGGAGCAGGCCCGGCTAACCGGCGAGATGGCGAAATACCAGACCGAGATTCCCAAGCTCCGGAGCCAGGCCCAGGGCTTTGAGGCCCAGTACGACGCGCTCAACGTGCATGACGATCAGTTCGACGCGTCGGACGCCCTGATCTCCATCGCGGTCTCGATCGCCGCGGTGGCGGCGCTGGTGGAGGTATCCGCGGCGCTCATGGCGTCCTGGGCGTTCGGCGCGCTAGGCCTGATCATGGGCCTGGCCGGCTTCCTGGGCTGGAGCCTGCATTCGGCGCTGTTGAGCCGGCTGCTTAGTTAGCCCGGTCGGCCGACTCTCAGCCCTCAGGTTTCACGACCTCGATGTCGTAGCGCTGGCCGGCCGGGACGTTGTAGCCTGTCGCAACCGAGCGATTGAAGCTGGAGAGTGGGATGCGCGCCAACACCTCGCGCCGCGGCAAACTGGCCTTCGACGATGTGGCGTCGATCTATGATGCCGCTCGTCCAAGGTTCGGCGAGGCGTTGATCTCGCAGCTCCTGAGCCAAGGCGGACTGCGGACGGGCGACGCGGTGCTGGAGATCGGCGCAGGCACCGGCCAGCTTACGGGCGCGCTCCTCAAACAGGGGCTTCAGGTGACGGCTTGCGAACCAGGGCCGCGCCTAGCCGCCATGCTTCATGCCAATTTCGCCGCTGACACCGGACTGTCGGTAAAGAACTCGACGTTTGAAGATATGGCGGAGGAGCATCGGTTCTTGGCGATCTTCTCGGCGAACGCCTTCCATTGGGTTGATCCGGCCGTCGGTCTGCCGAAGGTGCGGCGCATGCTCCGGCCCGGCACGCCGTTGGTCCTCATCTGGAACTATCCCCTTCTCGCCGACGCGGAGCTACAGTTCCCGATCAATCGCGAGGTTTTCACCGACAGCCTGGAGAGCTTCCGCCGCGATCCGGTGGACTATCAAGGACAGGTCGAGGCGCTGGGTGCGGGGGGTCGCGCGGAACTCGCGCTCAGCGGCCTTTTCGACCAGTTCGACTGGACCATCTCGCGCGAGGAGGTCGTGCTGTCTCGCAGGGCGTATCTCGACCTGCTCACCAGCTACGCCAACGGCGTGGGTGTGCGAGAGGCTCTGGAGGGCCGCTTCCAGAACCATCTCCCGGAGGAGGCCCCGCTCAGGTTGGACAACTACATCTACAGTTGCTTCGCCTGGACTTCAGCAGAGGTGGCCTAAAACCCCGCCTGCGTCTCCAGCTTCCCATCCTTGAGCCCCAGCACCCGGTCCATGTGCCGGGCGAGTTCGAGGTTGTGGGTGGCGACCAGGGCCGCGACGCCGGTGGCGCGGGCGAGCGCGTAGAGGTTCTCGAATACGGCCGCCGAGGTATGGGGGTCGAGGTTGCCGGTGGGTTCGTCGGCTAGCAGGAGGCGGGGCGAGTTGGCGAGCGCCCGGGCGATGGCGACGCGCTGCTGCTCACCGCCGGAGAGCTGGGCCGGCTGGTGCTTGACCCGTTCGGCGAGGCCCAGCTGTTCCAGCAGGAAGAAGGCGCGCTCACGGGCGGCCTTGCGGCTGGTTCCGGCAATCATCTGCGGCAGGACCACGTTATCCAGGGCCGAAAACTCCGGCAGCAGGTGATGGGCCTGGTAGACGAAGCCGATGGTGTGCAGGCGGACCCGGGTGCGGACCCGGTCGCTGAGGTTGGAGCAGTCGCGGCCCTCGATGAAGATCTGGCCGGCCGTTGGGCGTTCCAAGAGACCTGCCGCGTGCAGCAACGACGACTTGCCCGAACCCGACGGACCGATGAGGCCCACGACCTCGCCCGGCATGACGTCGAGGTCGGCGCCGTCCAGGACCGTCAGGGTCTTGTCGCCGGTCTGGTAGGTGCGGG
>JAYVDG010000434.1:0-4334 GCA_043749525.1 Phenylobacterium sp. | reverse complement strand
CCGAAGGCCTTGGAGGTGCCGAAGTGGTCGACCATGACCGAGTGGTCGATCACCAGGTCGACGGGGTTCAGCGGGTTGATCTTCTCGGGGTTGGCGCCCAGCGCCGTCATGGCGTCGCGCATGGCGGCCAGGTCGACGACGGCGGGAACGCCGGTGAAGTCCTGCATCAGGACCCGGGCCGGACGGAAGCTGATCTCGTGCTCCACCGAACCCTTGTTCACCAGCCAGGCGGCCAGGGCGGTCAGGTCGTCGCCGCCGACGGAGACGCCGTCTTCGTTGCGGAGCAGGTTTTCCAGCAGCACCTTCATGGAGGCCGGCAGGCGCGAAACGCCCGAAAGTCCGGCTTCCTCGGCGGCGGGAAGGCTGTAGTAGACGTAGGTCTTGTCGCCCACCGTCAGTTCGCGGCGGGTCTTCAGGCTGTCGATCGACGCCATATAAGGGATCCTTCCTCTGTTCACGGCCGCTACACCACCGCTTCGGGGATCGCGCGCTTTTCGAGGCGGACACACAGCGTCCGCCCGAGCGCCGCGTACGCCCCCCAAGGCGGCGTCGGCCGCGCGCGTCATAGACCCTGGCTTGGCTTACGTCCATGCGGTGGGAACTCCGGCGTCGTGATCTCGCATCTGAACCTCAAAAACCTGTCGGTGCGGCGGGGCGGGCGCCTGCTTTTTGAAGGCCTGAGCCTGGCGCTCGCCGCCGGCGAGGCCGCCGCGCTCACCGGCCGCAACGGGGCCGGCAAGACCAGCCTGCTGCGCACCATCGCGGGCCTCGTCCAGACCGAGGCCGGACAGGTGACCTTCGGCGAGCTCGACCCAAGCGTGGCAAGGGCCGAGGGGCTGCATCTGATCGGTCATCTGGATGGCCTGAAGCCCGCGCGGACCGCCCGTGAGGAACTGGAGTTCTGGAGCCGGTGGACCGGCGGAAGCGCGACCTCAACCGCCGACGCCATCAAGACGCTGGAGCTTTCCACCCTGCTTGACCTTGAGGTCCGGCGGCTGTCGGCGGGGCAGAGGCGCCGTCTGGCGCTCGCGCGGCTCATCGCCGCTCCCCGGCCCCTGTGGCTGCTGGACGAGCCATTGAGCCCGCTGGACGCCGGTTGGCGCGAGCGATTCGGTCAGGTGATGGCCGAGCATCTGGCGACCGGTGGCCTGATCGTGGCCGCCGTCCACGACCCTCTGCCCGTGTCGCACAAGACCCTGGAGATCGGCGCGTGAGCCGGGCCGGAGCCCTGTTGGCCCGTGAGGTGGCCCTGGCCTGGGGCAAGGGTGGCGGACCGCTGGTGGCGCTCGGCTTCTACGCCGGGACCGCGACCCTGCTGCCGCTGGCCACCGGCCCCGAGCCCGCACGGCTGGCGGCCATCG
The DNA here is from genome assembly GCA_043749525.1 of Phenylobacterium sp. GTDB lineage: Bacteria > Pseudomonadota > Alphaproteobacteria > Caulobacterales > Caulobacteraceae > Phenylobacterium. The sequence continues at coordinate 2,973 of JAYVDG010000434.1, read as the reverse complement.
CCACCGGCATGGCCTGGGTCGCCCTGGCGCTGGCGGCCCTGCTGTCGCTGGAGCGGCTGTTCGAGCGCGACTACGAGGATGGGGCTCTGGACCTGATCGTGCTGTCGCCCGTGCCGGTGGAGATCACATGCGCCATCAAGTGCCTGGGCCAGTGGATCGCGACGGGCGCGCCCCTGGCGCTGGCCGCGCCCATCGCCGCCATCGCGCTGGGGGCCAAGCCTGAACTTGCGCCGCTGATTTTGGCCTGCGCCCTGGTGGGGGGCCTGGCCTTCGCCTTCACCGGCGGGATCGGCGCGGCGCTGAGCCTCGGCGCCCGGCGCGGCAGCCTGCTGACGGCGGTGATCGTCCTGCCACTGTTCGTGCCGCCGGTGATCTTCGGCGGCGCGGCCCTGGACGCCTTCGGCAACGGCCTGCCCTGGCACGCGGGCCTGGTGCTGCTCTGCGCCTATGCCGCCGCCGCCGTGGCCCTGGGCCCCCTGGCCATGGCCGCGGCCTGCCGCAACGCCCTGTCGTAGGTTTCGGCGACGGAAACCCTGGGGCGCGCCGTTGAACGGGTGAGGGATACAAACTCCGGAGTCCTAGACCCCATGAAATTCACCACCCCGTTGCTGCTGAGCGGCGCGATCCTGACCCTTGGCCTCGGCGGCGCGGCGATCGCCCAGCCGGCCCCGTCCCCCATGGCCGGCGTCCAGGACGCCGGACCGCGGCACGACCGCGGCGACCGTCCGCACCGCGATCCCGCCGAGATGGCCGCCAAGCGCGCCCAGCACCTGCGCGCCACCCTGCAGCTGACCCCTAACCAGGAGTCTGCCCTGAACGCCTTCCTGCAGTCCATGGCCCCGCCGGCCGGAATGCACGAGAAGATGCGGGAGAATCGCGAGGAACGCGCCACCCTCACCACGCCGGAGCGGCTGGACCGCATGAAGGCCCACATGGCCGACCGCCAGGTCGCCTTCGCGCGCCGGGCCGACGCCACGATGCGCTTCTACAGCCAGCTCTCGCCCACTCAGAAGAAGGCCTTCGACGCCCTAGGCCCGATGGGCGGCGGCAAGGGTCATGACGATCACGGCCACGGCGGTGGCCGCTTCGGCGGCGATCGCGGCTAAGCAGAGCCTCAGAAGCAGACCCCGGCTTGCCCCAAGCGGCGCCGGGGTCTAATTCGCCTGGGCATGTTCCCGGCGCCCGCCTTCTTGTCGAATCCCGAGCGCTTCATGGCGTTCTCGCGCTGGGCCGCCCCGATGTTCGGCGTGATCGCCGCTGTGCTGGCCCTGGCCGGGCTCTGGCTGGGCTTCACCGCGCCTGAGGACTACCAGCAGGGCGATACGGTGCGGATCATGTTCATCCATGTGCCCGCCGCCTGGATGAGCATGTTCGTCTATGCCTGCCTGGGGGGCGCGAGCTTCCTGGCCCTGGTGTTCCGCCATGCCCTGGCCGACGCCGCCGCCCAGGCCGCCGCCCCGCTGGGGGCGGCCTTCACCGTCCTGGCGCTGGCCACCGGTTCCCTCTGGGGCCGGCCGATGTGGGGAACCTGGTGGGTCTGGGACGCGCGCCTGACCTCGGTCCTGGTGCTGCTGCTGTTCTATCTGGCCTACATGGCCCTGCGCGCCTCGTTGGACGACGAGGCCAAGTCGGCCCGCGCCGGCGCCATCCTGGCCCTGGTGGGGGTGGTGAACCTGCCCATCGTCCACTGGTCGGTGAACTGGTGGAACACCCTGCACCAGGGCGCCTCGGTGTTCCGCAAGGGCGGGCCGACCATGACCGTCGACTACCTCTATCCGCTGCTGCTGCTGAGCCTGGCCTATATGGCCGCCTTCGGGTCGCTGTGGTTGGTGCGCATCCGCGGCGAGGTCTGGCGCCGCCGCGCCGAGGCCGCCGCCCTGCGCGCGGCGAGGGGCTGACCATGCTCGACCTTGATCCAGGTCCCTACGCCGCCTTCATCTGGCCGGCCTATGGCCTGACCGCCCTGGTCTTCGTGGGCATGATCGCCGCCAGCCTCAACCATGCCCGGGCCTGGCGGAAGAAGGCCGAAGCCCTGACCAAGGACCGCGAGGCGTGAGCCGCTGGCTGGCGGCCCTGCCCCTGATCGCCCTGGTGGCCCTGGCCCTGCTGTTTGGCCTGTTCGCCCTGAAGCACGACCCTCACGTCCAGCCCCAAGCACTGGTGGGCAAGCCGACGCCCGATCTCGTTCTGCCCAGCCTCGACGACGGTCGGCCGGTACGCCTGCGCGACGCCGCCAAGGGGCCGGTCCTGATCAACATCTTCGCCTCCTGGTGCGCCCCCTGCGAGATCGAGCAGCCGGTGCTGGTGGCGATGAAGAAGCAGGCCATCCCCCTGGTAGGCGTCGCCTACAAGGACGCGCCGGACAACACCAAGGCCTTCCTGGCCCGGCTGGGGGACCCCTACCGCACCCGCCTGGTGGACCGCGACGGACGGGCCGGCATCGAGCTGGGCGTCACCGGCGTGCCCGAGACCTATCTTGTGGGCAAGGGCGGCGTGATCCTGGCCAAACACACCGGGCCGCTGACGGCGCAGGACGCCAAGGATCTGTGGGCCAAGGCCGCGCGTTAACCATGCGTTGACCATATTCGCGCGAGGACTGGGCCCGCGCATTAACCATAAGGCCGCCCGTGGCGCTTCCGATCCGACCCGACTTCCCGCAGCCCGCCCAACCGATCCAAAGGCCGGACGCTGCGCGCAATGCGGGCCAGCGCGCCTTCTTCGAGGCCGCGCTCGGCGGTCAGCAGCAGGCCGCCGCGACCCAGGCCATCGCCAACCCGATCAGCCGTCCCCATCCGATGGGCCGCATCCCGACGGACCTGCCCGCCGAACCGCCGGAACGCTTCCTGCGTCCGGGGTCATTGCTGGATATCAAGGTCTAGCATTACAGTTGGGCTGACGTTCGATGTCTGAATTGATGGGCGACCATGATTGGGAGGTCATGGGATGTCGGGTGCATCGATCGAGACGACGCTG
>JAYVDG010000433.1:0-4348 GCA_043749525.1 Phenylobacterium sp. | reverse complement strand
GCGGCGAGAAGGCCGTGAAGGCGAACCGGCCGCCGGGCTTCAGCACCCGGGCGGCTTCCCGCAGATAGTGGCTCGTGGCGGCGAACCGCATGTGGGTGAACACCGACATGGCGAAGGCCACGTCCACCGAGGCCGGCTCCGCCGGGAAGACGACCTTGTCCTCGGCGATGGATCCGGTGCGGTTGTAGTCGCCGTTCCAGACGTCGAGGTGCACGAAGTTCAAGCTCGGATAGCGGCGCCGGCACATGGCGATCGCGGCCTTGGAGAGATCAAAGCCCGTATAGGGATGGTCGGTCAGGTGATGGGCCATCCGCCCGGTGCCGCAGCCGATGTCCAGTACGGCGTCGCCAGGCTTCAAGGCCGCATAGGTCCTGAGCCAGCCCACCGCCTGCAGGCCGATGGCGTAGTGGTCGCCGTTGCCGACATTGTGGATCACGCTCCACGGATCACCGCGCCGGCGCGTCGGCAGGCTTTTGATGTCCAGCCACAGGCCCGACAGGGCGCGCCGCAGCGGCGGTGGAGCGTAGGCGGCGAGAGCGCGGATCGCCGACATCAGCCTTCCACCAGCACCCGGGGCAGCTTGAAGCTGACGGTCTCTCGGACTGCGTCGACCTCTTCGACGGTGACATCGAAGACGGCGGCGAGCGCGTCGATCACGCCCTGGACCAGGACCTCGGGGGCCGAGGCGCCGGCGGTGACGCCGACGGTCTGGGCACCGTCGATCCATGACAGGTCCAGGAAGCTGGCGTCGTCGATCAGGTGGGCCCGGGCCACGCCCTCACGCTTGGCGACCTCCACCAGCCGCACCGAGTTGGAGGAATTGGCCGAGCCCAGGACAAGCAGGACGTCGCTGCGGCCGGCGACGCTCTTCACCGCCTCCTGGCGGTTGGTGGTGGCGTAGCAGATGTCTTCCTTGTGCGGCGCAGAGATCTCCGGGAACCGCTCGCGCAGGGCCGCGACGATGGCGGCGGTGTCGTCCACCGACAGGGTCGTCTGGGTGGCGAAGGCGACGTTGGTCGCATCTTTCGGCGTGAAGGCGCGCGCGTCCTCCACGGTCTCGATCAGGGTCACCGCGCCCTCGGGCAGCTGGCCCATGGTCCCGACAACTTCCGGGTGGCCGGCGTGGCCGATCAGCACGATCTCCATCCCGGCGTCGTAGTGCCTCTGGGCCTCGACATGGACCTTGGAGACCAGGGGGCAGGTGGCGTCGAGATAGAGCATGTTGCGCGAGCGGGCGTCGGCGGGCACCGACTTGGGCACCCCGTGGGCGGAGAACACCACCGGCCGGTCGGTGGGGCACTCGTCCAGTTCCTCAACGAAGATGGCGCCCAGGGCCTTCAGCCGGTCTACCACGTGGCGGTTGTGGACGATCTCGTGGCGCACATAGACCGGCGCGCCATATTTCTCGATCGTGCGTTCGACGATCTGGATGGCGCGGTCGACCCCGGCGCAGAAACCGCGCGGGGTGGCGAGCAGGACCTTCAACGGGCGGCGGGCGCGGGACGGTTCGGACATGACCCCAAACTAAGCGTCCAGGCCTTCCACCGCCAGCCGCGTTGCGGCCTCAATCGATAGTCAGTAGTACAGGAGCCGCGCGGACCCCTGCGCCGAGACCTCTACTCCTGTTCTGGACGACCCCATGCGCCGTTCTCTTCTGCTTGCAGCCTGCGCCTTCATCGCGGCCGCGACCGTCCTTCCCGACCTGGCCTCCGCCCAGTCGCCTCGCCGCGGCAGCGACGAGCAGCGCCAGCAGCAGGAGGCGGCCAAGAAGAAGAAATCAAAGGAAGAGTGGAACGACGTCCAGGCGCCGCTGGCCGCCCTGCGCAACGCCGGCCCGTGCCCGTTCGTGAAGGTGCTCTACGACGCCGGCCGCTACATCGAGTTCAAGGACAACAAGGAAGCCTCGGCCAATGTCGCCTATACTGGCGAGATCCAGGGCATCTCGGCCGGCTGCCAGTACAAGAACGACCAGCCGATCCAAGTGCAAATGGAAGTGCTGTTCGAGCTGGGCAAGGGCCCGCAGGCGCAAGGCTCTTCCAAGAGCTATCGCTACTGGGTGGCTGTGACCAAGCGCAACGAGGCGGTCATCGCCAAGCAGTATTTCGACCTACCGGTGAACTTTGGCCCCAACCAGGACCGCGTCTACGTCACCGAGAAGATGGCCAAGATCGTCATCCCGCGCGCCAAGGACACCACCAGCGGCGCCAATTTCGAGGTGCTCGTCGGCTTCGACGTGACGCCGCAGATGGCGGCCTTCAACCGTGACGGCAAGCGCTTCCGGGTGAACGCCGGCACCTCGGCTGTCGCCGCGGCGGGGACCACCGAACCAAAATGAGCGATCTGAAACGGGGCCTGAGCGAAGCGGTCGCCGCCGCCTTCGCCGCCGCGGGCCTGCCGGCTGAGCTCGGACGCGTGACGCCGTCCGACCGGCCCGACCTCGCGGACTTTCAATGCAATGGCGCGCTCGCCGCGGCCAAGACCGCGCGCCGCGATCCGCGCGAGATCGCCGCCGGGGTCACTGCGACCCTGGCCGCCGATCCACGTCTGTCGGTCGTCGAGATCGCCGGTCTGGGCTTCATCAACATGCGGGTCTCCGACGCTGCGCTCTCAGAGCGGGCCAACGAGATCGCCGCCGATCCGCGCCTGGGCGCTGCGGTGGTGGAGACCCCGCGGCGCATCCTGGTGGACTATGCCGGGCCCAACGTCGCCAAACCGATGCATGTGGGCCATCTGCGGTCGTCCATCATCGGCGAGGCCATCAAGCGCATCTACCGGTTCCGCGGCGACATCGTGGTGGGCGACGCCCACTTCGGCGACTGGGGCTACCAGATGGGCCTGCTGATCGGGGCCGTCATGGACGAGAACCCGTTCGTGAAGGCGCTGATGGAGCAGCTGAACGGCCGCGCCGCGCCGATCACGCCGGAGGAGGAAAAGACCGCCTTCGCCGCCCTGCAGGATCGCGTCAGCCTGGAAGACCTCGACCGCCTCTATCCGGAGGCCGCGGCAAAGGGCAAGACCGAGATCGAGTACCGCGAGCGGGCCCGCAGGCTGACCGCTGAACTCCAGTCCAAGACGCCGGGCTATCACCTGCTGTGGCGTCATTTCGCCCGGGTGACCAAGGTCGCCCTGGAGCGGGATTTCCATTCCCTGGGGGTCGATTTCGACCTTTGGAAGGGCGAGAGCGACGTCGACGACCTGATCGCCCCCATGGTCAAGGACCTGGACGACAAGGGCCTGCTGGTGGACGACCAGGGCGCCCGGATCATTCGCGTCGCCCGTCAGGGCGACAAGCGCGACCTGCCGCCCCTGCTGGTGGTCTCGTCGGAAGGTTCGGCCATGTACGGCACCACCGACCTGGCCACCGTGCTGGACCGGGAAAAGAGCTTCGATCCCGACCACGTCCTTTACGTGGTGGACCAGCGTCAGGCCGACCACTTCGAGGTGGTGTTCCGCGCCGCCTACCTGGCCGGCTACGCGCCGGAGGGCAGCCTGGAACACATCGGCTTCGGCACCATGAACGGGATCGACGGCAAGCCCTTCAAGACCCGCGAGGGCGGGGTGCTGAAGCTCAACGACCTGATCGAGATGACCCGCACCAAGGCGCGAGAGCGTCTGCGGGAGGCCGACCTGGGCGCCGAGCTCGACCCCGACGCCTTCGATGACACGGCCCACAAGGTGGCGGTGGCGGCGCTGAAATTCGCCGACCTGCAGAACTTCCGCGGCACCTCCTACGTCTTCGACCTCGACCGCTTCTCCAGCTTCGAGGGCAAGACCGGCCCCTACCTGCTGTACCAGGCGGTGCGGGTGAAATCCCTGCTTCGCAAGGCGCAGGGCGAGGGCGTCAAGACCGGTCCCATCACCGTGGCCGATCCGGCCGAGCGGGATCTGGTGCTGCTGCTGGACGCCTTCGACCAGGCGCTGACCGACGCCTACGAAAAGCGCGCGCCGCACTTCGTGGCCGAGCACGCCTTCAAGCTGGCCCAGGCCTTCAGCCGGTTCTACGCCGCCTGTCCGATCCTGTCGGCGGAGCCTACCTTGCGCTCGTCGCGCCTGGCGCTGGCCGATACCACCCTGCGTCAGCTGGAGCAGGCCCTGGACCTGTTGGGGATCACCGCGCCCGCGCGGATGTGATGGCGGCCCCCTCCCCTTCATGGGGAGGGTCAGGCGGCTCTGCCGCCCGAGTGGGGAAGCCTGAAATTTCCGCACAGCCGCCGGAATTCCCCACCCGTCTGGCGCTCCGCGCCATCCACCCTCCCCATGAAGGGGAGGGATGTGGAGCGCGTGACTTTGCGCGTTGACTCCCGTCCACCCTTCGAACAGGTTCCGCCTCGACTCTCGCGGGAGAGAC
>JAYVDG010000432.1:0-4351 GCA_043749525.1 Phenylobacterium sp. | reverse complement strand
GCAAGGTTGGCCGGGTCGAGGGCACGGATCATGGGCGCTACTCGTTGCACATCGGCAAGGGCTCCTAGTGAGACAGCCGCAGTAACATGCCCGATAGCAGACCCTCCCAACTTCCGAGAGGGGTCGTGAACGGCCCGAAGCGCTGTCGCCGCAAGCCGCCATTCCCCAGATTGCCGGATATCGGACCCTGGCGAGGTCTGTGAAGGGTGGAAACTGACCGCACCACAGGTCGCCAGCGACCAGAGTCGCCGGATGGCGTCTGTCCCGCCCAGTGCTATCGTCAGCCTGTTTGACAACAGGCGAGGGCGAAATGCTTCGGATATTCCTGATCGCCTTAGCGTTAACGGTCCTGCTGCCGGTCCCCGGAAAGGCAGCGGACTCAACAACCGTCGCCAATTCCAGCGAGCCTTTGAATATCGGCTTTGTCCTCTACACCAAGACCCGTACGCCCGGTGTCTTGAGCGCGAGATGGAACTACGCCAACGCCTACAGCGGGCCAGGTAAAGCGACTGGAGGCCCGAAGGCGGGCGGCTTCGTCGGGCGCTATCACGTGCGCTACTTCCTCGAGAACGGTCAGTTCTCGGACGAATACGATCTCGATATCCAGAGGCACGCGCCCGGCGATTTCTACGATGTGACCTGGATTACCGACGGAAAGGTGAGCGCCAGGGGGGTCGGTATGGAAGTCGCGGGTCGCAAGAGTCTGGCTGTCGGCTGGCGCAGAGTGGCTGACTGACCATCTCAACGGCTGTTGAGGGTCGAACCAGGTCATTGGCTCTCTGCCCGACAGCGGGCCCGGGCCGGATTTATGAGTTCACGCCCTGGGCCGCCCCCGGTCCGGCCCGCGTCTCCACCTCGCGGGCGCCGACGGGGGCGTGGCATTCCGAGCAGGTCATCACCGGGGCGAAGTCGCAGCCGCAGGCCTTGTGGCGGTGGAGCAGGGGGGCGCCGGCTTCGCCCGCATAGTGGCGGTCGCCCCAGTGCACGATGGCCATGACCACGGGGTAGAGATCCAGGCCCTTCTCGGTGAGGCGGTATTCGTGGCGCACGGGGCGGTCCTGGTAGGGGGCCTTGGTGAGCACGCCTTCGTCCACCAGCAGCCTCAGCCGCTCGGTGATGATGGTGCGCGAGATGCCCAGGCGGGTCTGGAAGGCCTCGAACCGCCGCACCCCCAGGAAGGCGTCGCGCAGGATCATCAGGGTCCAGCGGTCGCCGATCACCGCCACGGAGCGGGCGATGGAGCAGGGCTGGTCGGCGAGGTCTTCCCACTTCACGGGCGGCGTCCTTCGGTTTGTGGGCACTATCCCATTGACTGGGTCCAGATTCAATACGATGGTTCGTCCAGAAACTGAACTTAGGTGAGGCCATGGCCCAGGAACGCGAGCAAACAGCGCCGAAAGTCTGCCTGGTGATCGGCGCGGGCGACGGGGTCGGCGGCGCCATCGCAAAGGCCTTCGCCGCCGAGGGCCTGACCGTCTGCATCACCCGCCGCGCCCGCAATATTGACCAGCTGGAAGCGCTCGCCGACGACATCCGCAAGGCCGGCGGCAAGGCCCATGCCTTCGGCGTGGACGCCCGCGACGAGGCCGAGATGGTCGCCCTGTTCAACAAGGTGGAGGCCGAGGTCGGGCCCCTGGAGGTCGTGGTCTTCAACATCGGGGCGAACGTGCGCTTCACGGTTCTTGAGACCACGACCCGGGTGTTCCAGAAGGTCTGGGAGATGGCCTGCTTCGCGGGCTTCCTCACCATTCGCGAGGCGGCCCGGGTGATGACGCCGCGCGGCCGGGGCACGATCCTGGTCACCGGGGCCACCGCGTCCATGCGGGGCGGCAAGATGTACTCGGCCTTCGCCTCGGCCAAGGCGGCTCTGCGCTCGGTCTCCCAGACGGCGGGCCGCGAACTGGGGCCGGCGGGCATCCATGTCGCCCACATCGTGGTGGACGGCGCCATCGACGGCGTCTTCACCCGCACCAACAGCAGCGCCGAGGCCGTCGCGGCAAAGCTGGCCGGCGACGAAATCCTCAAGCCCGAAGACATCGCGGCGAACTATGTTTGGCTGCACAATCAGAAACGCTCGGCCTGGACCCACGAACTGGATCTGCGCCCCTGGAAGGAGACCTGGTGATGGCCAAGACGATCGACTTCATCTTCGATTTCGGCAGCCCCAACGGCTACCTGTCCTGGAAGGTGCTGCCCGGCATCGCGGCGCGGCGCGGCGCCACGGTCAACCTGATCCCCTGCCTGCTGGGGGGCATCTTCAAGGCGACGAACAACCAGTCACCGGTCACCGCCTTCGGCGGGGTGAAGGGCAAGCTGGAATATGAGGGGCTGGAGACCAAGCGCTTCGTGGCCGCCCACAATCTCACCGCCTATCGCTCCAACCCCCACTTCCCGGTCAACACGCTCTTGATCATGCGCGGCCTGGTGGCGGCGCGCCGGGCCGGGGTGGGCGACGTCTATCTCGCAGCCGTCGCCTCGGCCATGTGGGAGCAGGGGCTGAAGATGGACGATCCGGAGGTGGTGGCCGGCGTGCTCAGCCAGGCCGGCCTGGACGCCCGCGCGATCCTGGAAGCCACCCAGGACCCGGCGGTGAAGGCCGAGCTGGTGGCCAACACCGAGGCCGCCGTGGCGCGAGGCGCCTTCGGGGTGCCGACCTTCTTCATCGACGGCGAGATGTTCTTCGGCAAGGATCGGCTGCACGCCGTCGAGGCGGAGCTTTCTTAGGTCCACCGAGGGCCTTAGGGTCGGGCTCTGTCCCCCGGAGCCCGACCCTATGAAGCTTCCCGCCCTCACGCTGTCGGCATTGCTGCTGGCGACCACGGCCCAGGCTCAGACCTCCGGCCCCATCGACCCGGCGCGGCTTTCGGCCATCGTCAAGGTCATGGCCTCGGATGATTTCGAGGGGCGCTCGCCGGGATCGCCGGGGGAGGCCAAGACCGTCGACTACCTGATCGGCCAGTTCAAGGCGCTGAAGCTGGAGCCGGCCGGGGACAAGGGTGGCTGGACCCAGGAGGTCCAGCTGCAGCGCCTGCAGGTGCAACCGGGCGCCAAGCTCAGCATCTCCGTCGCCGGCAAGACCACCGTCCTGGAGCAGGCCCGGCAGATCAATGTCGCCACTCTGCGGCCGGTGGATCAGGTCAGCATCGCGGGTGCGCCGCTGGTCTTCGTCGGCTATGGGGTCAGCGCGCCCGAGCGCGGCTGGGACGACTTCAAGGGCTACGACCTCAAGGGCAAGGTCGCGGTCTTCCTGATCAACGACCCCGACTTCGAGGCCAAGGCGGGCGAGCCGGTGGCCGGCAAGTTCGGCGGCCAGGCGGCGGCCTACTACGCGCGCTGGACCTACAAGTACGAGGAGGCGGTGCGCCAGGGGGCCATCGCCGCCCTGATCGTCCACGAGACGCCCGGCGCCGGCTATGGCTGGTCGACGGTGGCGGCCTCCAACGGCGAAAGCTTCGACATCGTCCGGCCCGATCCGGCCAAGGCCAAGCTGCTGCTGCAGGGTTGGATCGCACGTGACACCGCCGTCGATCTCTTCAGGTCGGCGGGGTTGGATTTCGAGGCCCTGAAGACGTCCGCCCGCTCGCCGGATTTCAAGCCCGTACCGCTTCCCGGTGCGGCCTTCTCCGCCGACTACGGCGTCACCCACAGCCAGGTCACCAGCCACAACGTGCTGGCCAAGCTGACCGGGGCCAGCAAGCCGGCGCAGGGCGTGATGTTCTCCGCCCACTGGGACGCCTTCGGCCTGGGCGCGCCGGTGGGCGGCGACAAGGTGCGCCATGGGGCGGCCGACGACGCCATTGGGGTGGCGGGCGTCCTGGAGATCGCGCGCGCCTTCGCCGCCGGTCCGCGCCCGGCTCGCACCACCCTGTTCGCCGCCTGGACGGCGGAGGAGCGCGGCCTGCTGGGCTCGGAATATTACGGCGTCCATCCTCTGACGCCCCTGGACCAGATGGCGGCCAACTTCACCATGGACGTGCTGCAGACCGCCGGGCCGTCAAAGGACGTGGTGCTGGTGGGCTACGGCCAGAGCCAGCTCGACGACCGGCTGATCGCCGCGGCCAAGGCGCAGGATCGCACCGTTACCCCCGACGCCCATCCCGAGCGCGGCCTCTTCTTCCGCGCCGACCATTTCAGCCTCGCCAAGCAGGGGGTGCCGGTGATGCTGATGATGGGCCTGGGGGGCGGGCCGGACCTGGTGGCGGGCGGCCGCGAGGCCGGCGATAAGTGGGTCAGCGACTACACTGCTCACTGCTACCACCAGCCCTGCGACGCCTGGAGCCCCGACTGGGACCTGCGCGGCGCGGCCCAGGATGTGCAACTGCTCTACGTCATGGGCAAGGCCATTGCGGGC
>JAYVDG010000431.1:0-4353 GCA_043749525.1 Phenylobacterium sp. | reverse complement strand
GTCTACGACCTCGGCGGCGGCACCTTCGACGTGTCGATCCTCGAGATCGGCGACGGCGTCTTCGAGGTGAAGGCCACCAACGGGGACACCTTCCTCGGCGGTGAGGACTTCGACCTGCGGATCGTCGACTACCTGGCCGACGAGTTCAAGAAAGAGACCTCCGTCGACCTCCGGAAGGACAAGCTGGCCCTCCAGCGCCTGAAGGAAGAAGGCGAAAAGGCCAAGAAGGAGCTGTCGACCACCACGCAGTACGAGGTGAACCTGCCCTTCATCTCGATGAACGCGTCGGGTCCGCTGCACCTCAACATCAAGCTGTCGCGCGCCAAGCTGGAAGCGCTCGTCGAGGACCTGATCGCCAAGACGGTCGGCCCCTGCGAGATGGCCCTCAAGGATGCCGGCCTGAAGAAGTCCGACATCGACGAAGTGATCCTGGTCGGCGGCATGACCCGCATGCCCCGGGTCGTGGAGACGGTGAAGGAATTCTTCGGCCGTGAGCCCCACAAGGGCGTGAACCCGGACGAAGTCGTGGCGCTAGGCGCCGCGGTGCAGGCGGGCGTCCTCCAAGGCGACGTCAAGGACGTGCTGCTGCTGGACGTCACGCCGCTGACGCTCGGCATCGAGACCCTGGGCGGGGTGTTCACCCCGCTGATCGAGCGCAACACCACCATCCCCACCAAGCGCTCGCAGACCTTCTCGACCGCCGACGACAACCAGTCGGCCGTGACCATCCGGGTGTTCCAGGGCGAGCGGCCCATGGCGCACGACAACAAGATGCTGGGTCAGTTCGATCTGGTGGGGATTCCCCCGGCGCCGCGTGGCGTGCCGCAGGTCGAGGTGACCTTCGACATCGACGCCAACGGCATCGTCAACGTCTCGGCCCGCGACAAGGCGACCGCCAAGGAGCAGTCGATCCGCATCCAGGCCAATGGCGGGCTGTCGGACGCCGACATCGAAAAGATGGTCCGCGAAGCCGAGAGCAACAAGGCCGATGACGACAAGCGCAAGGCCCTGGTGGAATCCAAGAACCAGGCCGAGGCGGTGGTGCATTCCACCGAAAAGGCCATGGCCGAGCACGGCGACAAGATCGGTGGGCCCGACAAGGAAGCCATCGAAACGGCCCTGGCCGACTTGAAGTCCGCCCTGGACGGTGACGACGCCGAAGGCATCGCCACCAAGACCCAGACGCTGATCCAGGCCTCCATGAAGCTCGGCGAAGCCATGTACGCCGCCCAGCAGGGCGGTGAGGGCGATCAACCTGAAGCCTCGACCGACGACGACGTTGTCGACGCCGAATTCGAGGAAGTCAGCGACGACGAACCCAAGAAGTCCGCGTGACGTTGCGCCCCATGGCGGTTTCTCGCAGCTTTTGCGAGGGATCGCCGTGGGGTTTCGCACATTTGCGGGCGGACTCCCTCTCTGACCGGCGCGACTGGCGTAAGCCTTGCAGCCGGGGCAGGGTGTTCCCACCTCAGTTTAAGATCAATTTGAACGCCTGATGATTTGATGCGGGACTATTACGAGATCCTGGGCGTGAGCCGCGGCTGCGACGAAGCCGCGCTGAAGTCGTCCTTCCGCAAGCTGGCCATGGAGCACCACCCCGACCGCAATGGCGGTTGCGAGGAGGCCGAGGGCCGGTTCAAGGAAATCAACGAAGCCTATTCGATCCTGTCGGATCCCCAGAAGCGCGCGCGCTACGACCAGTTCGGCCATGCCGGGGTCAATGGCGGCGGTGGCGGCGGGCCCGGCAACGCCCAGTTCCACGATGTGAACGACATCTTCAACGAGGTGTTCGGCGACGTCTTCGGCGACATGTTCGGCGGCCGCCGCCAGCGTGGCGGTCCGGCCCGCGGCCAGGACTTGCGCTACGATCTCGAAATCAGCCTGGAGCAGGCCTATGCCGGCTCGGAGGTGGAGATCGTGGTCCCCGCCTCCATCCAGTGCGAAGCCTGCGACGGCTCGGGCGCCAAGCCCGGCACCAGTCCCACGGTCTGCGGCGCCTGCGGCGGGGCCGGCCGAGTCCGCGCCAGCCAGGGCTTCTTCTCCGTCGAACGCGCCTGCCCCCGCTGCGGCGGCTCGGGCCAACTGATCCTGGACCCCTGTGTCGAGTGCCGCGGTCACGGCCAGCTGCGCAAGGAACGCACCCTGCAGGTCCGCATTCCGGCCGGCGTCGATGACGGCGCGCGTATACGACTTGCGGGAGAAGGGGACGCTGGGGCGAGGGGCGGCCCGCGCGGCGACCTTTACATCTTCCTGTCGGTGAAGCCGCATGAGCTGTTCGACCGCGAGGGCCTGGACCTGCTCTGCACTGTGCCGGTGCCGATGACGGTGGCGGCGCTGGGCGGCGATATCGAGGCCCCCTGCCTGATGGGCGGAGAGAACTGCGACGGCGCCTGCAAGATCGAGGTCAAGGTGCCGGAAGGCTCCCAGACCGGCCGCACCGTGCGTCTCAAGGGCCGCGGCATGCCTTCGCTCCGCTCCCGGGAACGCGGCGACCTGATCGTCGAATTGTTCGTCGAGACCCCGACCCGGCTCAGCGCCCGCCAAAAGGAACTGATGCGCGAACTGTCGGACCTCTGCGGCGAGCAGCAGCATCCCAAGTCGGCGAGCTTCATCGGCAAGGCCAAACGCTTCTGGGAAGAGGTGACGGGGGTCTAGGCTTCCGGTTCCTCGTCCTTCGGGATGTGCAGCGACTTGAACGCGAAGACCAGCAACCCCGCCCAGGCCGGCTGCGCGATGGCGAGCGTCACGACCACATAGCCGACCGCTGTGTAGTGCATGATATCCTTCAGCCAGGCCGCGCCGATGGCGGTCGCCGCGAGCACCGGAATAACCGCCGCCAGCGCGGCGAGAATGAAGATGAGCACGGCCGCCGCCGTGGGCGCGAACAAGGCCCCCCTCGTGCCACGCCAAGCGGTCTTGAGGTCCAGCCGCTTGTGGAAGACGGCCACCGGCGTCGCGGTCCAGAGCCTTAGCAGGACGAAGATCGCCGCCAGGACCCCGACGCCCGTGAGGCCGGCCACCAGCTGGGTCCGGGTTTCCGGATCGCTCTCCAGAGCGGCTGACAATACGAGCCCGGCGATGGTGACGACGGCCACCAGGGCCAGCACGATCAAGCCTTTGATCAATCCGACCGTCAGCACCTTCTGCTCCACGCCGCCAACCTGGAAGCCGAGCGGGCCGATCCGGAAGGCGCGATCGTCCGGACGCAGGTCGCCCAGCCCCAACCTCAGTCCGGCGCCGGTGATGAGGAGCCCGATCACGAACGAGGCGAGGGTGGACAGCATCTGCGCCCCGCCTGGCTCGGCCTCGGCGGGGTCCACCAGAGTGCTGAGGGCCGCCACAACCACATAGGCGAGCAGGGGGCCGGGGGTCCGCCGCCAGGACCTTGCCGCGAACTTCAGGCTGTAGGCGACGGCTGCGATCACCGGCAATGCGCGGCGCGGTACGGCCCCGGATCCAGTCGTTCGCCACCAGGACGCCCAGCACAACCAGCAGGCCCGTCAGGGCGAGGATCGCTCGCATCCCTTCGTAATCGCCCGGCGGCAGGGCGAAGCGGATGGGAATCCGCACCATCCCTTCGCGCGCGCTGCCGTTCGCCGTGCCGGGCGCCATGCGGAAATAGGGAACGAGGCTCAGGGCCGCTTTGCCGAAGCCTAGGCCGTGGGGGTTTTCCTCCACGACCACGCAATCATCGAGCCGCCCGGTGCGGGCCACCTTGCAGGAGATCAGGGCGTGGCCCTCGACGCCGATCAACTGCGCGACCTTCGGATAGACTGCGCTCAGGTCCGCGCCGTCAGGCTTCTCCAGCCAGTCGGGATTGGTCTGGGCCATGGCGCCGCCGCTCGAGCAGATCACCAGCAGGCTCACCAGGGCCGCCGCCACCATCCTGATCATCGTTCCCGCCCCCGGTTGAGGCGCGAAGCTGCACAATCTGGGCGGGGACAGGAAGCTTAGGGCTTCCGCTCCCTGCGGACGTCGACCAGAAATGACGCCCATGACCGTTCCGTCCGCCGACGCCCTCGCCGCCGCCGATGTGTTCCTGGGCCTGCTGGACGCGCAGGCGCCGGGCCTCGTGACCGCCTTCCATCTGGTGGGCTCGGCGGTGCTGGACGACTGGCGGCCCGGGACCAGCGACGTGGATTTCGTCGCGGTGACCGCCGAACCCCTCACCGAGCTGCAGCGCCAGGCGATCACCGCCGCCCTGCTGGCCTACAACCGGCTGCCTGCCCGTCCGCCCATCGAGGGCGAGTGGATGACGGTGGACGACCTCACCCAGGCGCCACAGACCAATCCGGGCGTCATCGCCCTGCGGACTCTCGACCTGCACGGCTTTGCGGTGCGCGGTGAGCGGCC
>JAYVDG010000430.1:0-11439 GCA_043749525.1 Phenylobacterium sp. | reverse complement strand
GCCACTTGATGGTGACCTGCTGGCCAGCTTCGACCTTGGTCAGGTCGAATTCCACCGAGGCGAGGGCGAGGGTGTCGCCGGCCGGGTTCATCTGATCGATGAACGGCCAGGCCAACGCCCCAACCGCGCCCACGGCCATGACGGCCGCGGCGATGTGAATGAAATCACGCCGGTTCGGGTCTTCGCCCGAGGCATGAGGATCGGGATTTGCGCCCACGACGGTGTCGGCCACCTTAAAGCTACCCTTCGTTTGCGGCCGCGGCTTTGCGCCGAGACCCGTCTTCGACCCTGCCAGACACTCTGGTAAGGGCCATTCGGAATCCATTGCTGGAGCAGGACGAATGACCGGAAGGAACAGCGATCGCGCATTGCGGTCGCCCCCTCCCGTGATTCGCGCCTAGCCCCGGCCAATCCCGTAGGCTGGATCGCTTAGAATGCTGCTGGCGCTTTTTCAACCGGACATTCCGCAAAACCTTGGGGCGGCTCTCCGTCTCGGCGCCTGTCTGGGGGTCGGTGTTCACGTCATAGAGCCCTGTGGGTTCCCACTTTCCGACCGTGCGATCCGCCGCGCGGCCTTGGATTACGGGGATCCGGGCGAAGTGACGCGGCACCCCGGATGGGCCGATTTTGCGCAAAATAAGCCCGGAAGGATCGTTCTGTTCACAACCAAGGGCGCGACGCCCCTGCACGACTTCGTCTTCCGACCCGACGATGTGCTGCTGTTTGGACGCGAAAGCGCCGGGGTTCCCGACGACGTTCACGAAAGCGCCGATGCGCGCGTTTATATTCCGCTGATACGTGGAATGCGGTCGCTGAATGTCACCGTCTCGGCGGCCATCGGTCTTTCAGAGGCGTTGCGCCAGACCGGCCAATTTCCTAATCCACCCGCATGAGCAGCCTCCCGCCCGAGATCGAAGACCGCCGCGCCCGCGCCAAGGCGTGGTTCGAAGAGCTGCAGACCCGCATCGTCGCGGCCCTGGAGCAACTGGAGGAGGAGGCGCCGCCGGAGTTCTACCCGGAAGAGCCGCAGCGATTCGACATGCGCCCCTGGACCCGGGAGACCGGGGTGGGCGGCGGCATCGGCGGGCACTTCAAGGGACGGCTGTTTGAGAAGGCCGGGGTCCATACCTCGGCGGCCACCAGCCGTTTCTCGCCGGAGATGGCCAAGGAGATGCCGGGGGCCGACAAGGACCCTTCCTATGTTTCGGCCAGCATCAGCCTGATCGTCCACCCGCGCTCGCCGCGCATCCCCACCGTGCACATGAACACCCGCTTCCTCTCGACCGCCGAGAGCTGGTTCGGCGGCGGGGCCGACCTGACGCCGATGGTGGACGAGCAGCGCAGCGAGGAGGCCGATGACGCGGTGCTGTTCCACGCCGCGATGAAGGCCGCCTGCGATCCCTTCGATCCCGACTGGCACGAGAAGTACAAGGCCTGGTGCGACGAGTACTTCTACCTGCCCCACCGCAAGGAGACCCGCGGGGTCGGCGGCATCTTCTACGACCGGCACAATTCCGGCGACTTCGAGAAGGACTTCGCCTTCACCCGCGCCGTGGGCGAGGCCTTCCTCGACGTCTATCCGAAGATCGTCCGCCACCGCATGAGCGAACCCTGGACCGAGCAGGACCGGATGGAGCAGCTTGTCCGCCGAGGCCGCTACGTCGAGTTCAACCTGCTCTACGACCGTGGCACCATGTTTGGCCTGAGGGCGGGCGGGAACATCGACACCATCCTGTCGTCCATGCCGCCGGTCGCGGCCTGGGCCTGACCTCGGAGCGGTGATGGCGCAGATCCGGCCCTTTCGTCCCGAGGACCTGGAAGGCCTCTATGAGGTCTGCCTGAAGACCGGCGGCAACGGCCAGGACGCCACGGCGATGTACCGCGACAAGCATCTATTGGGGGCGATCTACGCCGCCCCCTATGGACGGTTCGCACCTGATCTCGCCTTCGTGGTTGAGGATGGCGGCCAGGTCGCGGGCTACATCGTGGGAACCGCCGACACCCGGGCCTTCGAGGCCCTGCTGGAGGATCGCTGGTGGCCCATGCTGCGGGCCGCCCATGCCGATCCGCAAGCCGTGGCCTGGACCGACCGCACCCCCGACCAGCAGCTGGAGCGCCTGTTCCACAAGCCCAACGCCGTGCCGGACTTGGTCGTCGCGGCCTATCCCGCCCACCTGCACATCAACCTGCTGCCCCATCTGCAGGGCCAGGGTCTGGGCCAGCGCCTGATCGACACCCAGCTTGCGGCGCTGAAGGCCGCGGACGCGCCGGGCGTTCACCTGGGCGTCAGCGAGGCTAACACCCGCGCCCAGCGCTTCTACGACATCTACGGCTTCAGCCGCTTCCCCGAGCAACTGACGCCGGGGACCATCTGGATGGTGCGGGACCTGGCCTAGACCGCCGGCTTCATCGGGCCGGCTTCGGCCTTGAGGTCGTGAGTGGGCACCTTGACGCCGCCGGGCGCGGGGCACTTGGCGCCGGTGTCGATCCAGGCCTGGATGAGTTCGCCGAGCTGGGCTTGCGTACCCGGCGCGGGCGTGCGGCCCAGGCCAGGGTTCCAGCCCCAGGCCACCAGTTCGTCATTGGCCATGTGGTCGTGGATCTCGGCCAGCGTCCGGCCGCCGTTGCGGGCCGGGTCCTTGATCTGTGCGCAGATCTCCCCGAGCGACTTGCCCTGCCAGGCCATGGAGGCGGGCGCGAGGCCCCACTTCGGATTGCCGGGAATGGTGACGATATGGGTCCCGCCGACCCAGACGTTCTTGGCGGTGTGGCACGAGGCGCAGTGCAGGCCCTCGCCGTGGCCGTCCTCGCCGCGGGAGACCACCGGCATGTGGGCATGGCGGTCATTGGCCTGGGCCGGGTGGTCCACCGGGTGGCAGTTGGAGCAGCGCGGGTGGGTGATCACCTTGCCGGCCTCCTGGAAGAGGGCGACGGAGCGGGCGTTCTTGTCGGCGATCCTGTTGAAGGAGGCGGCGGGCTTCAGAGAGGTCCGCTGCTCCATCTCGGCAAGGACCGAGGCGGCGGTCTGGCTGGGCGCGGTCTGGGCCTGGGCGTTCAGGGTCGCGGCGGCCACCAGGCCGGCCGCGCCGAGGGACAGAAGCAGGGCGCGGGCGTGGCGCATGGGAGAACGTTCCTGGCCGGCGCGAAGAGTGGCGCCGCTGAGCAGAACGTCAGGAAAGGCCAAGCGTTGCCTCAGCGAGGAACCGCTGGATCCAACCGCCGACCCGAGCGCGGTCGTCCGGCTGCTCGAAGGAGAGGATCGCCTGGTCGGCCTGCTCGTCGGTGAAGCGGGTTCCGCGCCGGTTCTCAATCAGGGCGCGGGCATAAGCCGGCTCGAACTCTGGATGCAGTTACAGGGAGATGGCCGGCTGGTCGCCGTAGGCCAGCATGCCGAAGGGGGTGAACTCACTGGCGGCGATCACCGTGGCGCCCGGCGGCGGCGCGACCACCTGGTCCTGGTGCGAGGCCGCGATAGTCAGGCGCGGGGCGTCCATCCAGGCCTGGGGCTGTTGGGCCTCATAGCGGTGCAGGCCCACGCCCCAGCCCTTCGGCGACTGGAGCACCTTGCCGCCGAACGCCTCGGCCATGATCTGATGGCCGAAACAGATGCCCACCATCGGCGTGCCCTTGGCCGCGCGCAGGAAACCCTTCAGCGGCTCGATCCAGGGCAGCGGGTCATAGACGCCGGCCGATGAGCCGGTGATGAGATAGGCCCCGCAGTCCTCGGCGCTGGCCGGCAACTGGCCCGCCTGCACGTCGAAGGTCGCGTAGTCGTAGGCGTCCGGGCCGAACAGGGTGCGGAACATGGCGGGATAGTCGCCGAATTGGTCGACCTCCTTGGGCGGTTCGCCGGTCTCAAGGATGCCCAGCCTCAATAGGCCATGCCTTGTGCGACCGCCTTCAGCTTCTCGATGGCCGAGAATTTGTCGTCGATGAAGTCGTGGTCGATCCACCACTCCTCCACCTCCCGCAGCACCTGGCCCACCATCGGGCCCTTGGGTACGCCGGAGTGGATGACGTCCTCGCCGGTCAGCGGAAAGGGTGGTGGCGACCAGCTTTCGGCCAACGCCAGCAGGCCCCGCCACTGGTGGGTTGCCGAGGTGCGGCCGGACTTGGCCCAGGCGAGCTTCACACGATCCTGGAAGGCCGACAGCCCAATGGCGTAGACGCCCCGGCGGGTCTCGCGCGGGCTCATCCAGCTGGTGATGCGGGGCGCCTTGCCCATGGCGGCCACCAGCCGGTCGCGGACTTCGTTGGACAGCCGCAGGCGCTCGGCGATCTGGGCCGCGCCGACCTGATCCTCGGGGATCAGGGTGGCCAGACGCAGGATCGGGTCGTTTTCGAACAGCTGCTCGGTCTCGATCTCGACGAGCTGGTTGAAGCCCGAAAGGTCCGTGGCGCAGGGCAGGATGGCGGTCAGCACCCCGGTCTGGGCCATCAGCGCCAGGGCTGGACGCGGCTCCTCGGCGGCCAGCAGCTTGGTGAGCTCCTTGGCCGTGCGCTCAGCCGGGCGGCCCGACAGGGTTTCCTTCAGCGCCTTGCAGGCCGCCAGCGCCTTCTCGTCGGCGTCGCCCTTGCCGTACCAGGCCTGGAACCGGAAGAAGCGCAGGATGCGCAGATAGTCCTCGCGGATGCGGGTCATGGCGTCGCCCACGAAGATGATGCGGCCCGCCTTGCCGTCCTCGACGCCGCGGCCGGTGGGATCAAACAAGGTCCCGTCGCGGTCGGCATAGACGGCGTTCAGGGTGAAGTCGCGGCGCTGGGCGTCCTCGGCCCAGTCTTCGGTGAAGGCCACCACGGCGCGGCGGCCGTCGGTGGAGACGTCCCGGCGCAGGGTGGTGATCTCGAAGGCCTGGCCGCCCGACACGGCGGTGATGGTGCCGTGCTCGACCCCGGTGGGCACCGCCTTGATCCCGGCCTCCTGCAGGGCTTCCATCACCTGGTCAGGGGTGAGCGTGGTGGCGATGTCGATGTCGTCGATGGGCCGGTTCAGCAGGGCGTTTCGCACACAGCCGCCGACGAACCGCGCACAGCCGGAAAAGCCCCGCGCCTCCAAGGCGTCCATCACGGCGATGGCCTGCGGGGTCTTCATCCAGGGCTTTTGGCCGATACTGTCGGTCATGGAAACTTGGGCGCTCTCTTCTCGTAGTGGCCGGGCGTGACACTCCCGTCCGAGGCGGCTTCGGCGGGGACATAGACCTCGCCACGATTGTCGCCATGGAACACCGCCGTCGCCATCAGCGAAACCCCCAACAGCAGGGCCCCGGCCGCGAACAGCCAGGCCCAGGGGGTCGATCCCATCTCCCGGCCGGTGCGCCGGGCGATCTCACGCCACAGGAACCAGAGGCCGAACGGCAGGGCCATGAGCGCGGCCCGCGTGGCGATGACCTCAAGCAACGGCCGCGCCGTAGAGCCGCTCGTACAGCGCCCGCAGGACGCCGGCGGTGGCCCCCCAGATGAAACGGTCGGCGTGGGTCATGGCGTAGAACCTACGCTTTTCCCCCGTGGGGGCCTCACGCTCATGTTCCTCGTGATTGGCCGGGTCCATGAGGAAGCCGAAGGGGGTCTCGAAGATGTCGGCCACCTCGTCCGGATTGGCCGTCAGTGTGAAGCCCTCACGGATGAACCCCACCACCGGGGTGATCAGGAAGCCGGTACCCGTGACGTAGGGCGAAGAGAGCCCGGCCAGGGTGACGTAGTCGGGGTGCAGGCCCACCTCCTCGTGGGCTTCGCGCAGGGCCGTGCCCCAGGGCGTCTCCCCCGGATCGCGGCGGCCGCCCGGCAGGGCGATCTGGCCGGTGTGCCGGCGTAGGGTGTCGGCGCGGCGGGTGAGGATCACCGAATAGGCCCCTTCCCGCTCCACCAGGCCCACCAGCACCGAGGCCGGCGTCAGTTCGTCGGGTTGGGCGCCGTAGTGGCCCGATAGGTCGAAGTCCGAGCGGGTGGCGCCGGCCACGGGCTCGCGCACCTCCAGCGGGTCAAGGTGCTGGGTGATCCAGTCGCGGGTGGCGGCCGACGCCTCTGCCGGATTCACAGAACGTGCGCTCCGGCCGGTCCCACCGGGAACCAGGCCCCCTTGGAGGCGACCCCCAGGCGGGGGCCTTCCGGCGTGCCGCGCTCCTGCGCCAGCTCCACCAGTTCGTAGAACACCGGGCGGGCGATCAGGGCCTCCAGGCCGCGACGGACGTGGAGGTAGGGGCGCGGCTCGCCGGTCTTTTCGTCCATCTCGACGCGGATTTCGTTATCCGGGCCGGCCTCGACCTCGTCGCCGACATTGGTGAGGAATTTCAAGGCGTCGCCCACCTTGTCAACGCGCACGGCGATGAAGGGAGCGTCCTCCACCGTGATCCTCATCTTCTCCACCGGGGTCACCAGGTGGAAGCCGTCGGGGTCCTTGCGCAGGACGGTGGAGAACAGCCGCACCAGGGCCTCGCGACCGATGGGCGTGCCCTCATGGAACCAGAGGCCATCCTTCTTGATAACAATGTCGATATCGCCGCAATGGGTGGGATGCCAGAGGTGCACGGGCGGCAGGCCGCGGCCCGGCGCCTGCTTGGCGGCGGCGATCACGCCTTCGAGGCCGGACTTGCTGGGCGTATCGGTCATAAGATCAAGGTAGGGCGCTGGAGCGGCCGCCTCAAGCGCGACCCTAGGTCAACGGTGCGGCGACCAGGCCTTCCAGGCCCTCGGACCCGCCCTCGCGCAGCGGCTTCACCAGCACCCGACGCTGATCGACGGGACCCGGCAGGCGAACAGCCTTGGCCGGCGCGGCGGAAAATCCGAAGCGGCCGAAATAGGGTTCATCACCCACCAGCAGCACCCGGGCGAAGCCCGCGGCCTGGGCGGCGGCGCAGGCGGCCTGCACCAAAGCGCCGCCGGTTCCGAACTTGCGCACGTCGGCCTCGACGGCCAGGGGACCCAGGAACACCGCCTGCGTCCCACCGATGCTGATACGGGTCATGCGCACGCAGCCCACCAGGCGGGCGCCGTCCCAGGCGCAGAAGGAGAGGTCCTGGCGGAACTCAGCGATCTCGCGGACGCGCTCGGAGACCTTGGTGAAACGGCCCGGGCCGAAGGCGTGGTCCAGCAGGATCTCGACGGCCGGGCCATCCCTATCCTGTTCAAGCTTGAGGGTCGGCGCCTGCGCGGCGGCGGAGAGGGTCATGGGCATGGGATCTTCTTCGAAGTGCGACGGTCACCGGTCGCGCAACAATGCGCAGGCCGGCGGGCGGTTCTAACTGGCGCGGCGGGCGCGCCCGGTTCGTCGCAGTCGTCGCATGACGTAAGGCCCGGAACTTCGTTCAACGAGGGGGCGATAGGGCCATGTGGGCTGCACGTCAATCACGCGTTGCGACCTGCGCCGTGGCGCCGCAAGGTCCGCCGCCCATGACTGAGACTCTCCCCGACGGCCCCGCCGA
Source organism: Phenylobacterium sp. (assembly GCA_043749525.1). Classification (GTDB taxonomy): domain Bacteria; phylum Pseudomonadota; class Alphaproteobacteria; order Caulobacterales; family Caulobacteraceae; genus Phenylobacterium. The sequence continues at coordinate 4,021 of JAYVDG010000430.1, read as the reverse complement.
ACCCACCACACTCCGCGCGCTGATGAAGCGCCGCGACTTCATGTTCTTCTGGATCGCCCGGGTGGCGGCCACGCTTGGCGTGCAGATCCAGAGCGTGGCCCTGGGCTGGCAGATGTACGCCGTGGCCCGCGAGACCATGGATGTGAAGCAGTCGGCCTTCTATGTCGGCATGATCGGCCTGGCCGCCTTCATCCCGGTGCTGTTGCTGTCGCCGTTCGCCGGAGAGACCGCCGACCGGCACGACCGGCGCAAGGTGCTGCTGATCTGCTACGTCGGCGAGATCGCCACGGCGGTGACACTGGCGGCGGCCTCCATCTACCACTTCGCCACCATCCCGCTGCTGCTGCTGCTCTCTATGCTGTTCGGAGCCAGCCGCGCCTTCATGGGCCCCTCCTCCACCGCGCTTGGCCCCATGCTCGTGCCGCGCAGCCTGCTTCCGCGCGCCATCGCTCTGAACTCCCTGGCCTGGCAGGGGGGCTCCATCGTCGGCCCGGCCATCGGCGGCCTGCTGCTGGCCCATTCGACGGGGCTCTCCTATTCGGTGACCACGGTCCTCTACGTGGTGGCCTTCGCCTGCGTATTCATGATCTCCGGCGTGACACAGCCCATCGTCCAGGCCGGGTCCCGCTGGGCCCTGATCAAAGAGGGGCTGGTCTATACCTGGACCAACAGGATCGTGTTCGGGGCCATTTCCTTCGATATGTTCGCGGTGCTGCTGGGCGGGGCCACCGCGCTGCTCCCGGTGTTCGCGCGCGATGTGCTGCACGTAGGCCCCGACGGCTTCGGCGTGCTGCGGGCCGGTCCGGCCATAGGCGCGACCCTGGTGGCGGTGATCCTGGCCGGCCGGCCGATCAAGCGCCATGCGGGGTTGAAGATGTTCGCAGGCGTCGCCGTGTTCGGCGCAGCCACCATCGTCTTCGGGCTCTCCAAATCCCTGCCGCTGTCGGTGTTCGCCCTGGCCGTGCTGGGCGGCGCCGACATGCTCAGCGTCTATGTGCGCCAGACCCTCGTGCAGATCGTGACGCCCGATCACATGCGCGGCCGGGTGGCGGCGGTGTCCTCCCTGTTCATCGGCGCGTCCAACGAACTGGGGGAATTCGAGAGCGGCGTCGTGGCCCGATTCCTGGGTCCTGTGGGGGGCGCGGTGTTTGGTGGCGTCGGCGCGTTGATCGTGACCGGCGTCTGGGCGAAACTGTTTCCAGCCTTGCGCAAGGCCGACAGGCTCGAATAACAGTCTGCGAATTATTTTCAGGGAGATTGGTTCATGGGTGCTCTTTCAGGCAAAGTTGTTCTTGTTACGGGCGGCGGCAACGGTATCGGCCGCGATTGCGCTCTGATCGCCGCGCAGGAAGGCGCGAAGGTCGTCGTCAACGATCTGGGTGGTAGCCTCAAGGGCGAAGACGAAGGTTCGGCCGGTCCGGCAGAAGCCGTCGCCCAGGAAATCCGCGCTGCTGGCGGTGAAGCCGTCTCGAACTCCGACAGCGTCACCGACCTCGACGCCGTCTACGGCATGGTCGAGCAGGCCAAGAAGGAATTCGGCGGTCTACACGCCGTCATCAATCCGGCCGGGATCCTGCGGGACGTCATGTTCCACAAGATGACCGAGGCCGAATGGGACTCCGTCATCGCCGTCCACATGCGCGGCTCCTTCAACGTGGCCCGCGCCACCATCGAGCTGTTCCGCGAACAGAACGACGGCGCTTACATGTTCTTCACCTCGACCTCGGGTCTGCTGGGCAACATCGGTCAGGCCAATTACGGCGCGGCCAAGATGGGCATCGCCGGTCTGTCGCGCATCATCGCCATGGAAGGCGCCCGCAATAACGTGCGCTCCAACTGCGTGGCCCCGGTCGCCTGGACCCGCATGACCCAGTCGGTCCCGGTGAAGGATGAAGCCGCCGCCGCCCGTCGCGCCGTGATGGCCGAGAAGATCCGCGCCGACCAGCCCGCTCGCTTCTCGGTGGCCATGATCACCCCGGCCGCCGCCAACGTCTCGGGCCAGATCTTCGGCTCCTCGGGCGAAACCATCACCCTCTACTCGCAGCCGCGGCCCATCGAGACCGTGACCAAGGAAGAGGGCTGGACCGTCGACAGCATCATCAAGGAAGCCATCCCCGCGATGGCCCCGAAGTTCTTCCCCGTCCAGCGCCCGGCTCCCGCCCCCGCGCCCGCCGCGTAAGAACCGACGTTTCGACAAGATCAGGACCCCGGCCGCGAGGCCGGGGCCTTTTTCATGCCCGCTGCAGGGCCCGCCACTGGTCCCGCGTCAGCTCCCAGTAGATGGAGCGGCGGATCGACCCGTCGGGCCGCACGCTCTCGCGCTCGCCCATGCGGATGAAACCGGCCCCATCGATGGCGGCGGCCGAGCGGACATTGTCCAGCGCCGCGGTCAGGCCGATCAGGCGCACCCCCATCACCTCGAAGATCGCGCCCACTGAGTTGGCGACCCCCTGCCGCCCACGCCCGGTGTTCTGCCGGTCGGCGCGGGCCGCCCCCGCCAACTCCGCTGACGACCGGTCGGGCCAGACGGTGATCCGGGAATAGCCGCCGATGCCGCCGTCATCGTCGGGATTGACCAGCAGGACGCACTCGCCCTTCTGCCGCAGGGCCTCGCTGTCGGCCACCCAGCGGGCGACGTTCTCGTGGGTGAAGGGCCGGGGCAGGTCGTAGATCGGGTCGGAGACTCTGGGATCGGAGAACAGGTCCACCAGTCCCGCGACGTGCTGCGGGCCGGCGACACGTTCGGCGGCGAAGATCCGCACCACCTGGCGGATCGCGGCCTCTTCCGCGGCTGAGGCGGTCAGGACCGTCTTCGGCGGCGCGCTCATGGCGTCCTCCCTGGCTGGGCTCTTGGTGGCCCGGAACTTGCGTAACCTTAACGGGAAGACCGGAGTTTCGCATGCCCATTTCCGCCCTCGCCGCCTCAGCCATCACCGCGCTGCTGCCCAAGGCGGCAGACGCCGTCAGCAAGGCCGTGAGCGGGGCGGACGCCGCTGCGATGAAGGTCGCGGACTCCAAAGCCCAGACCAAGGCGACCCTCGACGCCATACGCGACAAGGGAATCTACCAGTGGGCCAAGGAACAGCAGGTCGAGAAGCTGAAGGAAAAGATCCGCGCCCAGGTGCTGGCCGCGCGGGGAACCAGCGAGGGCGACCTCGCCAAGCTCGACCCCAAATCCCGCGCCTCCACCGAGGCCTCCATCGCCGAGGAGATCGCCCGGCGCATCAAGGAAGCCATGCTCGCCGAGTTGGAGCACAAGGCAAAAACTGACCCCTCCGGCAAACAAGGCCCGGCGATCATCGACATCAAGGTCTAGCCGCGGGCGAGCGCGCTCAGGGCGTCGTCGGTCAGCCGGCGCACCGTCCACTCCGACTGAGAGGCCGCACCGAGCCCGTCATAGAAGGCGATGGCCGGCGCGTTCCAGTTGAGCACCGCCCATTCCAGTCGCGCCAGGCCCTCGGCTTCGCAGCGCTGGGCCAGCGCCCGCAGCAGGGCCTTTCCGGCCCCGATCCCACGGGCTTGCGGAACCACGAACAGGTCCTCCAGATAGATCCCGTGGCGGCCCCGGAAGGTCGAGTAGTTGTAGAACCAGATGGCGAAGCCCACCGGCGCGCCGTCCTGCTCGGCGATGTCGCAGAAGAGGCGCGGGGCCGGTCCGAACAGGTCGCCCGCGAGGTCGGCTTCCGTGGCCTCCACCTCGTGCAGCAGCTTTTCATACTCGGCCAGCGCCCGGATGAAACTGAAGATGAGAGGCGCGTCGGTCGCGACGGCAGGACGGACAGTGACGGTCACGGCGGCTATGGTTCTCTCTGGCTTGGCGAGGAGCGCATGGCGGTCTCACCCGAATTTGTCGACTACATCCTGGAGCAGCTCGCGCCTCTGGGCGGGATCACCCACCGCCGCATGTTCGGCGGGGTGGGCCTGTCGCGCCACGATCTGTTCTTCGCCCTGATCGCCGAGGACACCCTCTACCTCAAGACCGACGACGCCAACCGGGCCGAGTTCGAGGCCGCCGGCTGCG
>JAYVDG010000429.1:0-4362 GCA_043749525.1 Phenylobacterium sp. | reverse complement strand
CGTTGCGCCCACGCCCGGCGTCAGGGGATCGCCGGGGAAGAGCGGCAGTTGCGCCACCGAGCCGCGCTGGAAGCCATTGGCGGGCCGCGCCGCGCCCTTGGGATAGACGTCGTCCACCGACTAGCCGTCGTCGCGCGGGTCGGAATAGATGATGGTCCCAGCCGCCCCGTGGTCCTGGGCCAGTTTCGGCTTCAGGCCCCGCCAGCCGACGCCGTAGCGGGCGATGACGATCTTGCCCTTCACCGAGACGCCCATGCGCTCCAGGGCGTCGTAGTCGGCGGGCATGCCGTAGTTGACGTAGACCAGCGGCGCGGTGACGTCGCCGTCCCCCTGGAAGGCCACATAGGCCGGCAGCTCATCCTTGGTCCGGCTGGAGCTGTCGTCGCCCGGGATGGGAGATTCGGTCAGGGTCGCCTTGAAAGATGTGGGTGAGATCAGTTCAGACCCACCGTGATCGGGGTCGGATAGAGCACCGAGAAGGTCTCGATCTTCGTGTCCCAGCCCCAGGACTTGAACCGCGCCGCCAGGGCCTCGGCGTTGGCCTTGTCGTGGACCGAGCCGACATGGTTGGGCTGGGAGGCAATGTCCTTCATCCAGGCGTCCATCTCAGTGGTGGAGATCTGGGCGTCGAACCGCTTCTCCAGGTCCGAGGACTGGGCGAGGGCCGGCGCCGCGGCGCTGAAGACGAGCACGGCCGATATGGCGGCGAGCGTGCGACGCATGAAATGGACCCCCGGATGAATGGCTGAGCTAGCCACCTCTCCGGACGCCCCGCAAGGCGCCTTCCATGAGGTTGGGGCGTCGGGTTAGAGACTGGCCATGACCCAGTCCGACTCCATCGCCCTCACCCCTGTCTCGCCCGGCCGCTGGACCACCTTCGCCGGGCCGGGATGGCAGAACCCCGGCGGCGGGCTGTGGGGCGGCTACGCCATCGGCCTGTTCATCAAGGTGCTGGAGGCCGAGCCCGAGGCGGTGGGCGAGGCCTTGTCCCTGACCCTAACCTACGCCGCCGCCCTGCCCTCGGGCCAGGTGGACATCCGCACGCGGCGGCTGCGCCAGGGGGGCTCCATCGGGGTGTGGGAAGTCGAACTGCTGGCGGCCGGATCGGATCAGGTGGGCGTGCACGGCATGGTCACCATGGCCAAGCGGCCGGAGACCCCGGCCTTCGCCTTCGCCACCATGCCCGACGCGCCGGCCCCAGAAAGCCTGCCCAGCCCCGACCATCCCGGCACGCCCCTGCACTACGGCGCCCTGGCCTTCGAGCGACGAGGCCAGGATGTGTTCCCGCCGCAGGTCAGCGGCGATTCCCGCTCCCTCGTCTGGGTCCGCTCGCGCCGCGGGCCGTGGGACAAGGCCCTGCTGGGCATGGTCACCGACAACTCCGCCCCGCGCGCCATGTACGCGCTGGGCCGCACCATCAACAACACCACCCTGTCGCTCACCGTCTACCTGCACGCCACCACCGACGAGCTGGCCAAGGTGGGCGACGACTTTATCCTGGTGGAGTGCGAAGGCCGGGTCGGCGCCGGCGGGGCCTCGGACGAACGCTCCAGCTACTGGAGCCGCGACGGCAAGCTCCTGGCCACGAGCGAGCAGCTCTGCTGGTACCGGCCGGTGCAGAGAAGGTCGCCGGAGTAGCAAAACCATCGTCATCCTCGGGCTTGTCCCGAGGATCCATGATCTCCGTCTCCCCGCAGAGGGCGCGAACGTCACCGCTGCAGGCCAACGGCGCCACGGTGTTTATGGGTCCTCGGGACAAGCCCGAGGATGACGAAAGGGGGGAGCCCCCTACTCCGCCGCCACCGGCGCGAGCTTGCGCCCCAAGAAGTCCAGGGTGGTCCGTATCCGGTGCAACAGGTGGGTCTGGGTCCAGCCGGCGCGGTGGCGCAGGCCGGGGTACATCATGGTCTCGAAGGCGATCCCCCGGGCCTGCAGCGCCGCCATCAGCCGGGTGGAGTTGTCGAAGGTGACGTTGTCGTCGGCCATGCCGTGCATCAGCATCAGGGCGCCCGGCTTCAGCCGGTCGATGCGGTTCAGCACATCGGAGTCGGCGTAGCTGGCCGGATCGGTCGCAGGCGTGCCCATGTAGCGCTCGGTGTAGTGGGTGTCGTAGAGCGTCCACTCGGTCGGCGGCGCGCCGGCCACAGTGGCCGCATAGGGGCTGTTCTGCGCCGTCATCAGCAGCAGGCCCATATAGCCGCCATAGGACCAGCCGGTGACCCCGATGCGGGCTGCGTCAACATAGGGCAGGGATTTCAGGTAGGTCACCCCGGCCATCTGGTCGTCCACCTCCAGCTTGCCCAGCCGCCGGTCGATGGCGGTCTTGAAGGCCACGGAGCGGTTGGGCGTGCCGCGGTTGTCGAGGGAGAACAGAATATAGCCCGCCTCCAGGAACAGCTGGTCGGCGGGGTTGTGCCAGATCTTGCGCACCGTGGCGCTGCCCGGCCCGCCATAGACCTGGACGATCACCGGATAGCGCTTGGCTGGGTCGAAGCCCGGCGGGGTGCGCAGGGCCCACTGCAGGTCCTGGCCGTCGGCGGCCTTCACCGTGCCGTAGGTGGGCGTCCGCAGGCGCGCGGCATAGGGGGCGTAGGGGTGGTCGTGGTTGAGGTTGTTCTCCTCGATCCAGCGGACCAGGGTCCCGTCGGCGCGGTAGAGGCCGGTCTGCGGCGGGGTGGCCGGGTCCTCATAGGACCCCACGAAGGCGCCGCCAGCCTTGGCCATCTTCACGGTCCACCAGCCGCCGGCCGGGGTTAGGGCCTTAGGTTCGCCGCCGCCCTTGAGGGGCGTCTCGTAGAGCCGCCGCTCGATGGGGGTGTCCTTGAAGGCGGTGAAGGCCACCACGCCGCGCGCCTCGTCGACGCCGGCGATGTCGTCCACCGGCCAGTCGCCCTCGGTGACGGCGGCCACCTGTTTGCCGTCTGCCCCGTGCCGGTAGAGGTGGCGATATCCGCTCTGCTCCGACGACCACAGGAAGCCGCCGTCCGTCAGCGGCCGGAAGTCATAGGTCAGCTCCACCCAGTGGGGGCTGGTCTCGGTGAGCAGGACGCGGGTCTGTCCGGTGGCGGGATCGGCGGCCAGCAGGTCCAGGCGGCGCTGGTCGCGGCTCTGGCGCTGCACATACAGGGTTTTGCCGTCCTTGGCCCAGTCGACGCGGGCCAGGTAGATGTCGGTCTCGGCCCCCAGGTCGATCTTCACCCGCGCGCCCGTCGCCACGTCGGCCACGAAGAGTTCCACCACCGAGTTGGGGCGGCCCACCCGGGGGTAGCGCTGGTGGACGATGGCCGCGCCCGTGGCCCCGATATCGAGACGCTCGACGACGTCCACGCCGGTCTGGTCGACGTGGGTCAGGGCGATGCGGGTCTCATCGGGGCTCCACCAGTAGCCGGTCTGGCGGGCCATCTCCTCCTGGGCGATGTAGTCGGCCGTGCCCCAGGACGTCAGTTCGGTCCCGTCGGTGGTGAGCGCCCGCTCTGCCCCGCCCTGCGAGGGCACGACGAACAAGTTGTCGTCGCGCACGAAGGAGACGAAGCCGCCCTTCGGTGAGACCTTGGCGTCGATCTCGTCGGCGGCGGAATGGGTCAGGCGACCGATCTCGCCGCTTGCCACCGTGTAGAGCCACAGATCGCCCTCCACCGGGACCAGGATGAAGCGCCCCTCCTCGTCCCAGTCATAGGCCACGACGCCGCTTGTCTGGACACCCTGGCGCTCGCGGCGGCTCTTCTCGGCTTCCGAGAGTTCGCGGTCCTTGGGGATCAGGTCGCGCGCGTCCAGCAGCCGCCGCGGCTCGCCGCCCGCTACGTCGGCGGCCCACAGGTCGGTCATCCGGACGTCGTCGGCCTTGGCCTTGAGGTAGGTGACCAGCTTGCCGTCCGGCGACAGGGTCACGCCCCGCGCGCGGGGGCCGGTCAGGTCCGGCGCCGCATAGACGCGATCGGCCGTCAGTTTCTCCGCGTTCGCCGCCATCAGACCCGCCTACCGCTCCACAAGGCCGGGGATGAAAGGCGTGGTCGCGGGGATTGGCAAGGGCGAAGCGGAGAGGTCCAAGCCATCTCCGTCAGGCGTCTACGACGCGCGCCACCTCCCCCGAAACGGCCTGCGGCCTGAGGGAGGAATTGGGAGCACGAAATTTCTCCCCCAGCGCGCAACGCGATCCGGGGGAGGTGGATCCGAGCACAGCGAGGAGACGGAGGGGGCTGGGGCCTATCCGCCCTTCGCCGCCATCGCCTTGGCCGGGTTGCCCACGACCGTCACGCCGTCGGGGACTTCCTTGAGCACCACCGCGCCGGCGCCGACGGTCGCTCGCGCGCCGATCCGCAGCCAGCCCTTGATGGCGGCGCCGATGCCGATGAAGGCGCCCTC
>JAYVDG010000428.1:0-4369 GCA_043749525.1 Phenylobacterium sp. | reverse complement strand
TACCCGTTGAGCCAAGGCCCCAGATCTGATCCCCTGGTGAAAGGTAGGTGCGGCATGTCCGGGCCATTCCGACCACGGTTCGACTCGCACCGTTGATCGCCCGCGTCAGCCTTCCGGCCGGCGGGCGCCGTGCCGGATGGTCAGCACTTCTATGTCGCCCTCGGTGACGCGGTAGCGGATGAGGTAGGGCGCGATGATGGTCAGCTCCCGCATCCCGGCCGGACCGGGCCGCCCGCGTTGAGGCTGCTGCGCCAGGCTCTCCACGGCCATCACAAGCCGCAACGCGAAGCGCTGGGCGGCCAGGGGCGCGAACTGGCCGATATATTCGCGGATCCGATCGAGGTCGTCTCGCGCCTGGCGGGTCCAGACGATCCTGTGCAAGTCGTCAGTCGCCGACTTGCGGCGGCGGCAGTTCGTCCGCTGTGCCCCAGGACAAGAGCCACGCCTTCATGGCCTTGTGACTGACCGTGCGGCCGGCTTCCAGGTCGGCCAGCGCCGCAGCCTCGCGCGCCGCGTCGGCTTCCTCGTCAGGCACGTCAAATAGGGCAGGCTCAGGCGTCATCGGCGGGAAATCTACCACGCCGCGGAGGGTCGGAAAAGGCGAAGGCCCGCCGGTTTCCCGGCGGGCCTTCATGGTGGAGCTTAGCGGAGTCGAACCGCTGACCTCTTGCATGCCATGCAAGCGCTCTACCAGCTGAGCTAAAGCCCCGAGGTCTCGGGTTTCTCCGGAGGCGGCTGGAAGGCCCTCCCCGAAGAGGCGCGGAACCTAGTCTGACAGTTCGCGGCGATCAAGCCCGCCTGCAAGGAAATTTGCAGGCGGCTTGTCGCAGCAAAAAGTTAGCGGTCCTCGGCGTCGCCCTCGCCGGGCAGACCCTCGATTTCGGTGTCGTCGAAGTCGTCTTCCTCGTCTTCCAGGAAGGGCACGTCGTCGGTGTCCTCCTCGAGGTCTTCCTCGTCTTCGGAGAAGCCGGCGAGCTCGTCCTCGGGCGCGGCGCCCGGGTCGGCGTCGTCGTCATCATCGTCGTCGCCGGGGATGATGGGCGCGTCGACGACTTCGTCGAGTTCCGGGGTGACGACTTCTTCTTCTTCCTCGTCGTCATCGGCCTCCGACTTGCCGCGGACCTGGGCTTCGCCGTCCTCCTCGACCTCATGGTCGGTGGGGGCGACGCGAGACCGGCTACGACGGCTGCGGACAGCCTCGTCGGGGTCGAACTCGGTGGCGCATTTCGGGCAGTGGGCGGGACGACGGGTGAGGTCGTAGAACTTCGCTTGGCAGTTCGGACAGATCTGCTTTGCGCCCAGTTCGGGATTGGCCAAGGGCTAAGCCTCTAAGGGGTTCGAATGAAGCCGGGTCCCTTGCCACGCGCCAGCGCCGCTGTCAAAAGCAAACCCCCTCGTGACAACAGCAAGGCCTTAAGGAGGCTTGGCATTCCCATGACGTCGGCAGGACTGACCGCGAAACGCGGCGGCCCGCTGCGGGGCCGCGTGCGCGCCCCGGGCGACAAGTCGATTTCCCATCGCGCGCTCATCTTCGGAGCGCTGGCGACCGGAACGACGCAGATCGAGGGCCTTCTGGAAGGCGACGATGTGAAGCGGACTGCCGCGGCCATGGCGGCCTTTGGCGCGACCGTGACGCGCCTGGGCGAGGGCCGCTGGCGCGTGGAGGGGCGCGGCGGGTTTTCCGAGCCTGACGACGTGATCGACTGCGGCAACGCCGGCACCGGGGTGCGGCTGATCATGGGGGCGGCGGCGGGGTTCCCGATGGCGGCGACCTTCACCGGCGACGCCTCCCTGCGCGGGCGGCCGATGAACCGGGTGATGAAGCCGCTCCGCGAGATGGGGGCGAGCTTCGCCGGCCGCACCGGCGGGCGGCTGCCGCTGACCCTGCTTGGGGGCGCGCTCAAGCGCATCGACTACCGCCTGCCCGAGCCCTCGGCCCAGGTGAAGTCGGCGGTGCTGCTGGCCGGCCTGCATGCCGACGGCGGGGCCGGCGTCATCGAGCCCGAGGCGACGCGGGACCATACCGAACGGATGCTGCGGGCCTTCGGGGCGGTGATCCATGTCGAGGACCGCGATGGCGAGCGCCATATCGATTTGCCGGGCGGCCAGAGGCTGACGGGGACGAAGATCATCGTGCCGGGGGACCCGTCCTCGGCGGCCTTCCCCCTGGTGGCGGCCCTGATCACCCCGGGCTCGGAGGTGACGGTGGAAGGCGTGCTGCTGAATGTGCTGCGCAACGGCCTGTTCACGACGTTGCAGGAGATGGGGGCGGACCTGACGATCTCGAACCTGCGCGACGAAGGCGGAGAACAGGTGGGCGACGTCACCGCGCGCTACTCCTCCATGCATGGCGTCGACGTGCCGCCCGAGCGGGCGCCGTCGATGATCGACGAATATCCGATCCTGGCGGTGGCCGCGGCCTTCGCCGACGGGCCGACCCACATGCGCGGCATCGGCGAGATGCGGGTCAAGGAGAGCGACCGCATCGCCCTGATGGCGGCGGGGCTGGCGGCCTGCGGGATCGGGGTCGAGGAGGAACCCGAGGGCCTGATCGTGGTGGGCGCGGCCCGCGGCAACCATCCGGCCGCCGGCGGGGCCAGCGTCGTCACCAAGGGCGACCACCGGATCGCCATGTCGCACCTGGTGATGGGCCTGGCCTCCGACGACGCCGTCAGCGTCGACGAGCCGGGGATGATCGCCACCAGCTTCCCGGGGTTCGTGGAGATGATGCGCGGGCTTGGCGGGGAGCTGGCGTGAGGGCGGGTTTCGCGAGTCCTTCTCCCCTTGTGGGAGAAGGTGGCCCTGCGGAGCAGGGTCGGATGAGGGGTCGATCACCCTATCCGGCCATTCTCAAACGTCATCCCGGCCGCAGCGAAGCGGAGAGCCGGGACCCAGGGGCGGAGCGCTCGGCTCCTGGGTCCCGGATCGGCCTGGCGGCCGTCCGGGATGACGAGAATTATTCTGCAAAGTCAGCGCGACCCCTCATCCGACCGGCCTCCGACCGGCCTCCGTCGAGAGCGAACCGGGCTACTCAAGCCCAGCTATGCGTTTCGCCAACGATTTGGCGAAACGCCACTCTCGACCCCGCAAGGGGAGAAGCAAACGATAGGACCTCGCTTTGAAACCGCCCTTCATCATCACTGTCGATGGGCCGGCCGCCTCGGGCAAGGGGACCATCGCCCACCGGCTGGGGGCGCTCTACGGCGTGCCAGTGCTGGATTCGGGGCTGCTCTACCGGGCGGTGGGCGTGCTGACGGCGCGGGCGGGTAAGGACCTGGATAGCGAGCAGGACGCGGGCGCCGTGGCCATGACGCTCACCGCCGCCATGCTGGCCGATCCGGCGTTCCGCACCCGCGAGGCCGGCGAATGCGCCAGCCGGGTGGCGGTGCATTCGGCCGTGCGCCTGGCCCTGCGGGAGCTGCAGCTGGCCTTCGCCCAGCAGCCGGACGGCGCGGTGCTGGATGGGCGCGACATGGGGACGGTGATCTGCCCGACCGCGCCGGCCAAGCTCTATGTCACGGCGTCGCCTGAGGTCCGCGCCGAGCGGCGCTGGAAGCAGCTGCACGGCCAGGGTGAGGCCGTCGAACTGGCCGACATCCTCGACGACATCCGCAAGCGCGACGAGCGGGACGGGGGTCGGGCCGACAGCCCCATGGTGGCGGCTGACGACGCCGTCTTGCTGGATACCAGCGAAATGACTATAGAGCAGGCCACCGATGCGGCCCGCCGCACGGTCGAGGCGGCGCGAGCCCGGTGGGAAACTTCCTGACGGGCAATCCAAACGTTCCTTTCCCTCGATGGCTGCGGGCGAATTTCACCGCGCTGGGGCCTGCCCCGACGCCTTCGGTTTGCAACCCTTAACCCGACGCCGGGACTCCGAACGCAGCTGCGTGTCGGACGACACTTCCGTTTCACGGACGGCGTCATCTGAAAGACGAAAGAATATTATGGCTGACGATATGAGCCTGTCCCCCTCCCGCGACGACTTCTCCGCCCTGCTGGACGAGTCCATGGGCGGCCGCGACTTCATGGAAGGCGTGGTGGTCAAGGGGATCGTGGTCGGGATCGAGAAGGATTTCGCGATCATCGACGTGGGTCTGAAGACCGAGGGCCGCGTGTCCCTGAAGGAATTCAACCAGGAAGGCGATGATCCCGCCCCCATCGTGGTCGGTTCCACCGTCGAGGTCTTCCTCGAACGCGTCGAGAACGCCATGGGCGAAGCGGTCATCAGCCGCGACAAGGCCCGCCGCGAAGAGGCCTGGACCCGTCTGGAAGGCGTCTACGAGAAGAACGAACCGGTGATGGGCTCCATCGTCGGCCGCGTGAAGGGCGGCTTCACCGTCGACCTCGGCGGCGCCTCGGCCTTCCT
>JAYVDG010000427.1:0-4378 GCA_043749525.1 Phenylobacterium sp. | reverse complement strand
GGGGAGCTGTCAGCGAAGCGCCTGAGGGGGACTTTGACTCTTGTTTTGGGGTGGTCGGTGTCGACTACGTCGATCCCCCTCCGTCCCGCCGCTTCGCGACGGTCCACCTCCCCCACATCGCGCTACGCGCTGGGGGAGGATCTACCGGCTCGGATAGTCCAGTTCCCCATCCAGGAAGTCGAACACCGCGGCCTTGGTCAGCGCGTGGGGGATGGCCGAGAAGTGGTCGCAGCCGGGCACGGTGATGCCGTGGGCGTGGAGGAATGCCGCCGCCAGCTCGGCGGGGTCGCCGGCCCCGGTGTCGCCCTGGCCCGCCACCACCAGCACTGGCATGGGCAGGGTGGCCATGGCGTCGCGGTCGAAGGCCGGGTTCTGAGCGCCGGTCATGGCGGCCAGCGCCTGGCGGTCCTCCCCCTGCTCATCGGCGAACTGGCGGAAGCTCTTCAGCATCGGCTCCTTGATCGTCTCGGGGTCGGCCGCGAGCATGGCCTGCGCCATCGGGTTGCCGCCCGGCAGGGCGCGCTCGCCGATCAGCTTGCCTCCCACCCCGCCCAGCATCAGGTTCGAGATGCGGTCGGGCGCCTTCAGCGCCGTGGCCAGCGCCGTGCGCGAGCCCATGGAATAGCCGAACAGATCGACCCGGTTCAGCCCCAGGTGATCCAGCAGGGCGATGACGTCGCCGGCCATCCTGTCGCGCGTATAGGAATCGGACTCGTGCGGCTTGGCGCTCTCGCCGTGGCCGCGCTGATCGAGCGCGATGCAGCGGATGCGGCGGCGGTCAAAGGCGGTGTACCAGCCCGTCCGCTTCCAGCCCTCACTTCGGTTCGAGGAGAAGCCGTGGACCAGGACGATGGTGCGCTCCCCGCCGCCGGGCGGGACATTGTCGTCATAGGCCAGGGTCAGGCCGTCGGAGGTGAAGGTGGGCATGGCGCGTTTCCGTGTGCAGCGCGGCTCTGCGGCCGGGTCGCGGCTATGATGAACTAGGGCGCCTGACCGATCCACTCCCAGTGCCAGGGCTCGAAGGGATAGTTCACGAAGCCGAACTTCCCCGCATTGGCCAGCAGCCAGGCATAGGTGGCCGTCTTGCTCATGTAGAGCCGGTTGGGATCGGCGCTGGAGTCCGGCCCATAGCCCGGCGCCTGGCCCATATAGAGGTCCATCGCCAACCCGGTGCGGTGTGGCGAACAGGTGGCGCGAACCACCCCGTCGCAGTTGCCGTCGGTGACGCAGCGGGCGGCGTCGGCGTCCGGATCGCGGAAGCCGGAGAAGATCGTCAGGTTTCGGCTGTCCTTGGCGATGGCCGGGACCTCGCGCTTGGCCGCCGCCACCATGCGGCGATAGGCGTCCAAGGCCCCAGGGCGCAAGGGGATGGTCTTGCCGCCATAGCTCTCGGCCGGCGCGGCGATCGCCAGAGTCGTGGGGTCGGGGGCCGCCGGGCAATAGCCGTTCACATTGACCATCACGAAGGGCCGGCGCTCCTGCCAGACGCCCTTGAAGCGGTTGAAGGTGTCGGCCTCCATCTCGCCGGTGCCGGTCATGCGGAAGCGTTTCTGGAAGCCGGCCAGCAGCTGCGAGAACCGCGAGGTCTCCGGGCCGCAGGTCGTGCGCAGTTCGCGCTGGATCAGGGGCGCGTAGGTCTCCCAGCCGATCTCGTCGCGGCGGAAGGGCACCCAGGCCAGGCTGCTCAGGGACGATGCGTTGACCCGCGCGGGAGGCTCGAAGGCCGCCACCGTGCAGGCAGCAGGGGAGGTCTGGGCGCAGGCGGCCATGGCGGTCAGGGTCACGCCGCCGGCCAGGAGCGCCACCCCCGCGCGCCGGAACCGCCGCCAGCTTGAGGGTTTCCACGTCATGACGCCCATTGTGCGCGGCTTAAGGCGAAGGTCCACTGATGAACTGGTCTGCATCGATCCTTGTCCTCACCGTCGCGCTCGCCGCCTGTTCCGAGCCGCCTCCGGGCGGAAAGGCGGCGCCGGCTCCCGCAGCGAACGCGCAAGCCGCGCCGACGCTGCAAGACATCTCCACCCAGCCGCTCGCCGTGCCCGCGCTCGTCACCGGGTCGGCGTCCGAACAGGGCAAGGCCATCGACGCCGCCGTCCTGTCCGCCGCCACGGTGAAGGAGGCCGCGGCCCTGAAGCCCGCCCTGGTCCGCGCCCAGGTCCTGCTGGACCGCCTCCACTTCTCGCCGGGCGTCATCGACGGCGCCAAGGGGGAGAATCTCCGCCAGGCGGTGGCCGCCTTCCAGACCGCCAAGAACCTTACCGCCTCGGGCGAGCTGGACGAGGCGACCTGGACCGCCCTGACCACCGCCGCCGCCCCGGTCACCCAGGACTACGTGATCACCGCCGACGACGTGAAGGGGCCCTTCGTACCCATTCCCGCCAAGAGCGAGGACCAGGCCAAGCTCGACCACCTCGGCTACGCCACCGCCTCCGAAATGTTCGCCGAGCGATTCCATATGGACGAAAAGTTGCTGAAGGCCCTGAATCCCGACGCCGACTTCGCCGTCGCCGGGACCAGCCTCGTCGTGGTCGCCCCCGGCGCCGACAAGCTTGACGCCGCCGTCACCCGCATCGAGGTCGACAAGGCCGAGCGAGAGGTCCGCGCCTATGGCGAGGGAAACGTGCTACTGGCGATCTATCCCGCCTCGGTGGGCTCCACCGAGCGCCCCGCCCCGTCCGGCGAGTGGGCGGTGAACACCGTCGCCCCCAACCCCACCTGGATCTACGACCCCAAGCGGCTGACCTTCGGCGACGGCAAGAAGGGCAAGTTCACGATCGCCGCCGGCCCCAACAATCCGGTGGGCACGATGTGGATCGACCTGACCAAGGACACCTACGGCATCCACGGCGGCCCCGACCCCAGCCATATCGGCAAGACCGACAGCCACGGCTGCGTGCGCCTGACCAACTGGGACGCCAACGAACTGGGCGCCGCCGTCAAAAAGGGTGTTGTGGTGGTGTTCGTGGGCTCTGAAACCAAGACGGGTAAAACCGCAGCCTGATCAACAAGCTGCAGCCATTTTAACCGCTCAGTCAGAAACCGGGGTTACTCAGAGAGTACCCAGAATGGGTGTGACGAAGAGTCTCGGAGCGGAAATGTCAGGGCAAGCGGCGAAGACCGTGATCGCGACGATGAACCGGATCGACCGGGCGACGAAGCGCACCCTGCGGGAACGCGAGAGCAAGGAGCGCCCGGCGGCCCGCGCCAAGAAGCCCGACACCACCGCAGCCAACGCGGCCAAGTACGAAAAGCTGGTCGAGCACCTCAGCCGCGCCCACTGCATCAAGTACGTCCGCAAGGACTGGAACCAGATCGCCGGCCGCGGCCTCGTGGAGCCCGCGCCGCGCACCCACACCAAGGAACAGATCGCCCGCAAGAAGCTGGCCCGCTACGAGCCGGGCCTGATCGACGCCCTGTTCGGCCTCGGCGCGGATCGGCGCCGGACGCTGGCCGAGGCGGTGCTGTCGGCCGCCAAGGAAGACGCCGACCTCTACAATCGCGGCAAGCGCGCCGCCGAGGCGCACAATCTCGACGTCAACCTGGCCTCCAGCGTGCTGGCCATGGACCTGGGCGCCATCGAGCAGACCCTGCGCATCAATCTCGACCTGGAGGCCATCACCCCGGCCCTGGAAGGTTTCGCCATCGCCATGCCGGCCACCGGTCGGATCATCGTCTATATCGACGCGCTCGAACTGGACGCCATCCCCGACGAGGCGATCATCGCCGTCGACAATGAGCGCGCCGGCTACGCAGCCCTGCCCTATGCCAACATCCAGGAGATGCACATCTCCAACGTCTGCTCGATCTCTCTGCGGATCGGGACCGAGGTGCTCTCGGTGGTGGGTGGCGAGGCCGTCGAGGTGGTGACCCGCGTGCACCTGGCCGGCCGCACGGGCGAATACGAACAGCACCCTGTGCTCTATGTCCGCCTGCCTCACGCGGCCCTGTCGCGGATGGACCTGACCGGGCTGGAGCCAGTCTCCTGCATCACCGCCCTGGGCGGCCGCCTGGACTGGGACGCCTCGCGCGGCTTCGCTCCCATCCGCATCGACGACCTCCGCCTCACCGACCCCACCGCCGCCGAAGCACCGCGCAAGGTGGCGTAGGAGGTTTAAGCTCCAACCCAACCACCGTCATCCCCGGGCTTGTCCCGGGGAGCCATGATCTCCGCTCCTCCGCAGGCTGCATGGGCGTGCGCCGTGGCGTCTTGCTGAACCGCGGAGATCATGGGTGGCCGGGACAAGCCCGGCCATAACGATCAGAGTGTGGGATTGGGCGCCGGCGCCGGCGTGGGTTCGTCGGGCACATTCGAAACAGCAGGATCAGGCGCGGGCGCCGCTATGGGTGTCGGCTCGGGCGGCGGCGGCGGCGCGGGTTC
>JAYVDG010000426.1:0-11552 GCA_043749525.1 Phenylobacterium sp. | reverse complement strand
AACCAGCCACGGTGCTGGTCGGAGCCCTCAAGATAAAGGTCGGCCGGCCAGCAGGTATGCGCGCGGTTTTCCAGGGTGAAGGCGTGGGTCGAGCCGCTATCGAACCAAACGTCGAGGATGTCCTCGACCTTTTCGAAGCGCTCGGGATCGTGCTCGCCCAGGAAATCGCTGACCGGCCGGGTGAACCAGGCGTCGGCGCCCTCGGCCTTGATCAGGTCGACGATGCGCTTGTTGAGCGCGGCGTCCACCAGCGGTTGGTTGGTTCCCTTATCCACGAACATGGCCAGCGGCGCGCCCCAGGCGCGTTGGCGGCTGATCAGCCAGTCGGGGCGGCTCTCCACCATGGCGCGGATGCGGTTCTTGCCGCCGGCCGGATAGAAGGTGGTCGCCTCGATGGCGGTCAGCGCCGTCTCGCGCAGGGTCTTGCCGTCGTGGACCGCGTCCTCGATGGCGGTGTCCATGCGGATGAACCATTGCGGGGTATTGCGGTAGATCACCGGCGCCTTGGAGCGCCAGGAGTGCGGGTAGGAGTGCTCCACCCGGCCGCGCGCCAGCAGGCGTCCGGCCCCGATCAGCTTCTCCTGCACCGCGCTGTTGGCGGGGCCGAACTTGCCGACCTTCTTGCCCTCGGTCTCCAGCACCTTCAGCCCCGCGAACAGGGCCACGTGGTCGTAATAGGCGCCGTCCGGATCGACGGTCTCGGGGATCTCCCGATGACCGTGGGCGAGCCAGACCAGGTAGTCGTCCGCGCCATGGCCGGGGGCGGTGTGGACGAAGCCCGTACCGGCGTCGTCGGTCACGTGGTCGCCGTCCAGCAGCGGCACGGCGAACTGATAGTAGCTGTCCAGCCCCGCCAGCGGATGTTCGGCGGTGACGCCCTGCGGGTCGAATTTCTCGATCCGGCGGGTCTTGGCGATCTTGGCGACCTTGAAGACATCGTCGGCCAGCTTGTCGGCCACGATCAGCTTGTCGCCGGCCTTGGCCCAGGGCTCGAACTCTAGCCCTTCTTCCATCGCCTCGACCAGATAGACGCCATAGGCGATGTCGTTGTTGTAGCTGATCGCCCGGTTGGCGGGGATCGTCCACGGCGTGGTCGTCCAGATTACGATGCTGGCGCCGCGCGCCGCCTCGCTGCCCTCGACCACCGGGAACTTCACCCAGATGGTAGGCGAATTGACGTCGGCATATTCGACCTCGGCGTCGGCCAGGGCGGTGCGCTCCACCGGGCTCCACATCACCGGCTTGGAGCCGCGATAGAGCTGGCCCGAGGTCACGAACTTGTGGAACTCCGCGACGATGGCCGCCTCGGACGAATAGTCCATGGTGGCGTAGCGGTGCTCCCAGTCGCCGACGACGCCCAGGCGCTTGAAGCCCTCGCGCTGCACGTCGATCCACTTGGCGGCGTATTCGCGGCAACGTTCGCGGAACTCGGCCTTGGAGACCTCGTCCTTGCGGCGGCCCTGGCCGCGCAGCTCTTCCTCGATCTTCCACTCGATGGGCAGGCCGTGGCAGTCCCAGCCGGGCACGTAGTCCACGTCGTAGCCCATAGCGAACCGCGACCGGACCACGAAGTCCTTCAGGGTCTTCTGCAGGGCGTGGCCGATGTGGATGGCCCCGTTGGCGTAGGGCGGGCCGTCGTGCAGCACGAACAGCGGCGCATTCGCCGCCTGCCGTTCCGCGCGGATGGTGTTGTACAGGTCGAGCTTGGCCCAGCGGGCCAGGATCTCGGGCTCCTTGACCGGCAGGCCCGCCCGCATCGGGAACGGGGTGTCGGGAAGGAAGACGGTTTCGCGATAGTCGCGCGCGGGCTTGTCAGCGTCGTCGGCCATGGGGCTTTCCAGCGGAGTTCGGAACGAGTGTGCGGGTGATCCCGGCGCGCGCTGGAGCTTCGTCCGGCGGCGTCACGCCGGGCGGGTAATTCGCGACAATGTCCGAACCAAGGTCATAGCGGGCCGAGATAGCAGAGGGCGCCGCGTCGGGCGAGCCCTTTGGTTTGGGTCGCCCTGCGGGGCCGTCGAATTGGCGAGGCCCATTAGCTTGTCCACGAACCACACGAACGTCACGAACAAACAGCGGCACTCCCCTGGGTGTCATCCCGGTTTCCGCGAAAGCGGAAGACCGGGACCCAGAAGCACCGACCTATCCGGCACGCCCCGCGCGTCTGGGTCCCGGCTCTCCGCTTCGCTGCGGCCGCGATGACACAGGGTGTAAGCGGCGTACCGTTCGTGACGTTCGTGTGGTTCGTGGTTCCAAATCTTGTTTGAAACCCCGCTCCTACATCTCCGGCAGCAGCAAAGCCCGCGCCTGGGCGACGTCGGCATGGATCTGGGCGACCATGGGATCGAGGCCATCGAACTTGGCCTCGTCGCGCAGGAAGGCCACCAGGTCGGTCTCGATCACCTGGTCGTAGATATCTTCGTCGAAATCGAACAGCCAGACCTCGAGGCGCGGCGCGATCTCCCCGTCGATGGTGGGGTTCACCCCGATATTGGCCACCCCGGCGATCTCCCGCCCGTCGGGCAGGCGGGTGCGGGTGGCGTAGACGCCGAAGCGCGGCAGGACATAGTCCCTCAGGTCCACATTGGCGGTGGGGAAGCCCAAGGTGCGGCCCAGCTGGCGGCCGTGCTCCACCATGCCCTCGATGGCGAAGGGCCGGCCCAGGACCCGCGCGGCGATCTCCGGATGGCCGTCCCGCAGGGCTTCGCGGACGGCGGTGGAGGAGAACTTGATGTTCCCCTCGCCGATCGCCTGGGCCACCGAGACGCCAAAGCCCAGTTCCTCGCCATAGTGGCTCATGATCTCGGGGCTGCCGGTGCGGCCCCAGCCGAAGGTAATGTCGAAGCCGACCGAGACATTGCGGACGCCCAGGCCTTTGTGCAGCACCTCCACCACGAACTCGTGGTCGGTCATCTTGGCGAAGGCCCAGTCGAACGGCAGGACGTAGGAGATATCGACCCCGAGGTCCGCCAGGGCGCGGGCCTGCTGGTCGGGCTGCATCAGCCGGAAGGCCGGCGATTCGGGCTGGAAGATGCGGCGCGGGTGGGGGTCGAAACTGATCACCCCCAGGGGGGCCTTCAGCTGGCCGGCGGCCTTGGCGGCGAGCGCGATCACCTTCTGGTGGCCGCGGTGCACGCCGTCGAAATTGCCCAGCGCCACGGCCGCGCCGCGGTCGCTGTCGGCCAGGCCCCTCCAGTCGTGAACGATACGCATGGAGGTCAGGCGCCCTTCCGCGGGACCATGATCACCGCCTCGCCGTCCACCACGGTCTTGCCGTCCACCTGGCAGACGGTGGTGAGCGTCGCGTGGCCTCGCTGCGCGTCGAGGGCCTGGACCGTCACCCGGGTGACCACGGGGTCCCCCAGCTTCACCGGCCGCCGGAAACGCATGGATTGCGAGAGATAGATGGCGCCGGGGCCCGGCAGCTTGGTGCCGATCACCGCGGAGATATAGGCGCCCGACAGCATGCCGTGGGCGATGCGGGTCTGGAAGGTGGTGGTCTTCGCATAGGCCTCGTCCAGGTGGACGGGGTTGGTGTCGCCGGAGACGGCGGCGAAGGCCTCCACGTCATTGGCGGTGACGACCTTGGTGGTCTCGGCGCTCTGGCCGACACTCAGATCCTCGAAGAACAGTCCCTGCACGCGCGCGTCCCCTGGCCGTTGCGCTTCTTAGCGGCCTTGCGCCCACAAGCGAAGCCCTGGACGAGATCGGGTGTCACGGCCAAGCTGGCAAGGACTGATCGGGAGGCTTGCGATGAAATACCTGGCTCTGGGGCTCGCCCTGTCGATGGCGGCCTGTTCACCCCCGGCCGCGAAGGCGCCGCCGCCGCCTGCGCCCGCCGCCGTCGCGGCGCCCGCCGAGCCCATGTCGTGGAGCTTCGCCGGCGACCTGCCTTGCGCCGACTGCCCCGGCCTGCGTACCGAGCTGACTCTGACCCGCAAGGCGGCCGGCTGGGCCGAGGGGACCTACAAACTCGTCGAGACCTATATCGACCGCGGCGCCCCCTTCACCACCACCGGCGACTGGACCACCCTGCGCGGGGACGCCACAGACCCCGACGCGACGGTCTACGAGCTCAACCCCGACAAGCCGGAGAGCGCCCGCCACTTCCTGCGCATCGGCAATGACGAAGCCCTCAAGGTCCTCGGCGGCGACATGAAACCCCTGCCCGACGCCCTGCCCAGCACGCTGAAGCGGGTGAAGTAGCTTAAATTCCTCCCCCAGCGCGAAGCGCGTACCGGGGGAGATGGATCGCTGCGAAGGCAGCGAGACGGAGGGGGCTTGGCCCTTGCCGCCTGCATCGCCCCAACCTCCTCCACCGCTTCGCGGTCCCCCTCCCCCGGAGAGGGAGGAATTGGGATTACCAGACCAGGTCGGCGATCGCGTAGGTCGCGGTCAGGCCGTCGGCGGCCAGCAGGTCCTCCACCGCCTTCGCATTCAGCCCATCGGCCCCGATGGTCTCGGCCCCGTGGATGCCGCTGGCGACGAACAGCACGTCCAGGCCCTGGTCGTTGGCGCCCTTCACGTCGGTGGGCAAACCGTCACCGATGCAGAGCACGCGGGACCGGTCCACCGGGCGTCCCAGCAGGGCTTGCGCTTCCATCAGGCACAGGTCGTAGATCGGGGTATAGGGCTTGCCCGCCATCAGCACCTTGCCGCCCAGCTGGGCATAGAGCTGGGCGAGTGCTCCGCCGCAATAGATCAGCCGGTCGCCCCGCTGCACGACGATGTCGGGATTGGCGCAGGTCATCACCAGACCGCGCTTGGCGCAGGCCTCAAAACGCTCCTGGTAGTCGCCGGGGCCCTCGACCTCGTCGTCATAGGGGCCGGTCACCGAGATGAAGGCCGCCTTGTCATAGTCGGCATAGTCCAGGCCCAGGCCCTCATAGAGCGGGGCGTCGCGGTCGGGGCCGACCCGCCAGGCAGGGCCGGGGGCCAGTTCGCTCAGCAGCACCCGGGTCGCGTCGCCTGAGGTGACGAAGGCCTGCCAGGCGGCGCGCTGCACCCCAAGCTCGTCGAGCTGCGGAATCACCGAGTGGGAGGGCCGGGGCGAATTGGAGATCAGCACCACCGGCTTCTCTTCCCCCCACTTGGCCAGGGCCCCGCAGGCGGCGGGGAAGCTCTCGCGGCCATTGTGGATCACCCCCCAGACGTCGGAGAGGATCACGTCATAGCGGTCGGAGAGGTCGGAGAGGTCGGAGAGTCCGGAGATCAGTCTGGGCGCGGTCATGGGGCCGGGCGGTACCGGCCCCCGCTCACTTGGTCAATGCCGGCCGCCGGCCCGGCGGCGCATGTTGGTGCGCAGGAACTCGGCGGGGGGATCGGTCTCGGCCAGGATGGCGTCCTTGATCGGGCGCGGCTCGCCGAACAGGTGGCCCTGGCCGTAGGCGATGTCGAGCTCAAGGATGTCGACGATCTGGCGCTCTTCCTCGACCTTCTCGGCGATGATCTCCACGCCGTAGCGGCGGGTGAGGCTGGCGAAGTCCTGGGCCGCCAGGTCGGGCATCGACTTCAGCACCAGGCCCTCGTCGGTGTCCACCAGCTGGCTCAGCAGGAATTGGGCGCCGATCTTCAGGAACTTCACATCCGAGCGGGCCAGGTCCTGGAAGTCGAGATCCAGGTCCACGACCTTGTCCAGGCTGAAGCGGAAGCCGAGGGCGGCCAGCTTGCCCATGTTGCGGGCCTCCACCGCGCCGCGCGCGTCAAAGGCGGCCTGGCCCAGTTCGAAGATCAGGGCGCCGGCCAGGTCGCGGTTGGCGGCCAGCAGGTCGAGGAACTGCGGGAAGAAGCTCTCGTCGGCCAGGCTGGAGGTGGAGATGTTGCAGAAGATGCCGATCTTCTTGTCGGTCTTGGCCAGCCGCCGCACGATCTGTACGCAGCGGAACAGCAGCAGGTTATCGATGGAGGTGACCAGGCCCTCGGGCTCGGCCACGGCCAGGTATTCGGCGGGCATCATCACCCGACCGGTCTCGTCGCGCAGGCGCGAGAAGCTTTCGTAGAACACCGTCCGGCGCTGGGGCAGGCCGACGACCGGCTGCAGGTAGAGGTCGACGCGGTTCTCGGCCAGCGCCTCGCGGATGGTCTCCAGCAGGGCGGCGGACTGACGGTGCTGCGGGGCGTGGCGGGCGCTGAGCGGTGGGGCCTGGACCATCCGCTCCTCCAGCCGCTGGCCCATCCGCTGGACCAAATCCTCCAGCATGTGGACCTCGCCGGTCAGTTCCTCGGAGCGGCGGGCGGCGTCATCGGTGACGGTCTCGACGACCTGGACGACACGGGCGTCCATGCGCTCCATCTGGTCGATCAGGATGCGCTGCGCCTCGCGGATGTTCTCCAGCTCCCGGCGCAAGGCGCCGTTTTCCAGACTGTGCATGATCAGGCCGTGGAAGGTGTAGCAAAGGGCGAATCCGGCGGCGAGCATGGAGAGGCCAGCCGCCCAGCCTCCCCCGTTACGCCACATGAGGAGGGCGAAGATCAGAGCAACACAGAGATAGGCGCCCGAAAGCAGCGCCAATGTGAGCCGTCGCATGGTCCCGCCTAGCCGAATCGATTTCGAGTATCCGATAGCGCGGCCGTGCAAGTCGAACGGATTAACGATTACGCGCTTGGCTCGCGCTAATTGGACGCGGCGACCCGGCCCAGGACCATGTCGGCCGCCTTCTCAGCGATCATGATGGTCGGCGCATTGGTGTTGCCCGAGACCAGGCGCGGCATCACCGAGGCGTCAACCACCCGCAGGCCCTCTACGCCGCGCACCCTCAGCTGGGCGTCCACCACCGCCATGGGGCCGGAACCCATCTGGCAGGTGCCCACCGGGTGATAGATGGTCGATCCGGCCATCCGGGCATAGCCCAGCAGGGCCTCATCGTTGCTGAAGTCCGGGCCCGGCAGCATCTCGTGGTCGATATAGGGGGCCAGCGCCGGCTGGGCGGCGATCTTGCGCGCCCACTTCAGCCCGGCCACCGCCACCTCCTGGTCCAGGGGGTCGGAGAGGTAGTTGGGCGCGATGGCGGGATAGACGGTCGGGTCGGCCGACTTGATGCGGATGGTCCCGCGGCTCTCGGGCCGCACCTGGCACGGCGCGATGGTCAGGCCCGGCGCCCCGTCCAGCTCCATCTTGCCGCTCATCGCCTTTTCCAGATTCTGGGAGGCCGGCAGGATGTGGAACTGGATGTCGGGCCCTGAGAGATCGGGCCGAGACTTACAGAACGCCGCGACGTGGGCGGCCGACAGGGTCAGCAGACCCTTGCGCTGGAAGGCATATTTCAGGATCTCGCCCAGGAAGCGCGGGCCCTTGGTCAGTTCGTTGACCGAGATGGTGCCGGGCTTCAGCCGGTAGGTGACCCCCATCACATAGTGGTCCTGCAGGTTCTCCCCGACGCCGGGCAGGTCGGCGATCACCTCGATGCCGTGGTCGCGCAGCAGTTCGCCGGGACCGACCCCCGACAGCTGCAGCAGTTGCGGCGAGTTGATCGCGCCCCCGGCCAGGATGACCTCGCGCCGGGCCTTGGCGATCTTGCGCACGCCATCCTGCAGGTACTCGACCCCCACGGCCCGCTTGCCTTCGAAGATCACCCTGGTGGTGAGCGCGCGGGTCTCGACCTTCAGGTTCGCCCGGCCCATGGCCGGGTGCAGATAGGCCACCGCGGCGGAGTGGCGCTGCCCGTTCTTGACGGTCAGCTGGTAGTAGCTGACGCCTTCCTGGTTCTCGCCGTTGACGTCCTCGTTGCGCGGGATGCCGGCCTCGACACAGGCCTCCACCACGGCGTCGGACACCGGGTGCTTGGTGGTGACGTCGGAGACGTTGAGCGGCCCGCCCACGGCGTGGTGCTCATTGGCGCCGCGCTCCTGGTGCTGCGAGCGCTTGAAATAGGGGGCGACGTCGTCCCAGCCCCAGCCCTCGCACCCGAGCTGGCGCCAGCCGTCATAGTCGGCCTGCTGGCCGCGGATATAGAGCAGGCCGTTGATGGAGGACGAGCCCCCTAGGACCTTGCCGCGCGGCCAGGTGTGCACGCGCCCGCCGGTGCCCGGATCGGGTTCGGTGGGGTAGAGCCAGTTGACCTTGGGATCCTTCAGCGTCTGGGCGTAGCCCACCGGCACGTGGATCATCACGTTGGAGAGGAACTGGCTGGGCTCCCTGGTGGGCCGGTCGTCGCCGCCGGCTTCCAGCAGCAGCACGGTGTTGGCCGCGTCCGCGCTCAGGCGGTTGGCCAGCACGCACCCGGCCGAGCCCGCGCCGACGATGATGTAGTCCGCGGTCGGGGTGTCGGACATCGGGGCGCTCCTGCCTGATTGGTTTCAGGCCCGTTGTGTCGGTTCGCAGCGCCGCCGTAAACGGCGGAGTGGAGCGTGACAGCCTGAAGTGGACGCCGGTTCAGGCGTCCGTCATGCGACCAGGCTCAAAAAAGCGCTAGCGCGTCGGGACCGGAACGTCGCCGCGGTAGTCGTAGAAGCCGCGGTCGGTCTTGCGGCCCAGCCAGCCGGCCTCGACGTATTTCACCAGCAGCGGGCAGGGCCGGTACTTGGAGTCGGCCAGGCCCTCGTACAGGACGTTCATGATCGACAGCACGGTATCCAGGCCGATGAAGTCCCCTAGCTCCAGCGGGCCCATCGGATGGTTGGCGCCCAGCTTCAGGGCGGTGTCGATGGCGTCCACCGTGCCGACCCCTTCATACAGGGTGTAGATCGCCTCGTTGATCATCGGCACCAGCACGCGGTTGACGATGAAGGCCGGAAAGTCCTCGGCGTTGGCGGTGGTCTTGCCCAGCGACTTGGCGAAGTTGACGGCGGTCTCGTAGGTCGGCGCGTCGGTGGCGATGCCGCGGATGATCGCCACGAGGTTCATCAGCGGCACGGGGTTCATGAAGTGCAGGCCGATGAACCGGCCGGGCCGGTCGGAGGCCGCGCCCAGGCGGGTGATGGAGATGGACGAGGTGTTCGACGCCAGCAGGGTGTCGGGGCCAAGGTGCGGGGTGAGCGCCTTGAAGATCGACTTCTTGACCTCCTCCTTCTCAGTGGCCGCCTCGATCGCGAGGTCGGTGCCGCCGATGGTCTGAAGCTCCGGGGCTGCCTTGATGCGGGCGATGCCGGCGTCCATCGCGTCTTGGGTGATGATGCCGCGCGACACCTGGCGGGTCATGTTCTTGCGGATCTGGGCCAGGCCCGTCTCGATCCGCTCGGCGCTCACATCGTGCAGCAGCACGTCATAGCCGCCCAGGGCGACCACGTGGGCGATGCCCGAACCCATCTGACCGGCGCCGATAACGCCGACCGACTTGATATCCACCATGCCGACTAAGCCTCGATCATGCGGGGCGGTATCCCCTCCGCTTGTGAAGGGTTTCTAACATGCCGATGTGCGGCGCCGCCAAGGTTTTTGCTGCGGCGCAGCGCGAGCAGGGCGTCCGACTGTGGCCGTTACGTCGCGATTTGGCCTAACGAAAAGGGGCGGCCCCTCGCGGAGCCGCCCCTCAGTCGTTTCAGCGATGACGCCTGCGGGTTACTTCCCGGCGGCGGTCAGGGCGTCCATCAGTTCCGGCACGGCGGTCTTGTAGTCCGCCACCAGGCCGAAATCGGCGACCTGGAAGATCGGGGCGTCGGCGTCCTTGTTGATCGCGACGATGATCTTGGAGTCCTTCATGCCAGCAAGGTGCTGGATTGCGCCGGAGATGCCGATGGCGACATACAGTTCCGGAGCCACGACCTTGCCGGTCTGACCGACCTGGTAGTCGTTGGGGGCGTAGCCCGCATCGACGGCCGCGCGGGAAGCGCCGATGGCGGCCCCGAGCTTGTCGGCCAGAGGGTCGATGACCCGCTGGAATTCCTCGGCCGAGCCCATGGCCCGACCGCCGGAGACGACGATCTTGGCGCCGGCGAGTTCGGGACGGGCCGACTTCACCAGTTGCTGGTCGATGAACTTGGTCTTGGGCGCGCCGTCGCCGGCGCCGATGCTCTCGACCGAGGCCGAGCCGCCTTCACCAGCCGCCTTGAAGGCGGTGGCGCGGACGGTGATCACCTTCTTGGCGTCGGAGGACTGAACGGTCTCCAGCGCGTTGCCGGCATAGATCGGCCGCACGAAGGTGGAGCCGTCGACCACTTCGACGATTTCCGAGATCTGGGCGACGTCCAGCTTGGCCGCGATGCGGGGGCTGAAGTTCTTGCCCTGCGAGGTGGCCGGCGTGAGGACAGCGTCGTAGCCGCTCATCAGGGGCACGACCACCGCGGTGACGGCCTCGGCCAGGCCCTGGCCCAGCGAGTCGCTTTCGGCCAGCAGCACCTTGCGGACGCCGGCGATCTTGCCGGCGGCCTCGGCGACGGCCTTGGCGCCGGACCCGGCCACCAGGATATCGACGTCGGACGACAGGGCGAGCGCCGCGGTCACGGTCTTATGGGTGCTGTCCTTCAGGGACGCATTGTCATGATCGGCGATAACGAGAACGGCCATTAGAGCACCCCCGCGGTCTTGAGGTTGGTGACCAGGTCGGCGGCGCTTTCCACCTTGATGCCGCCGCCGCGCTTCGGCGGTTCGGTGACCTTGATGACCTTGAGGCGCGGGGCGGTGTCGACGCCGAGCGAGGTGGCGTCCTTCACGTCCAGCGGCTTCTTCTTGGCCTTCATGATGTTGGGCAGCGAGGCGTAGCGCGGCTCGTTGAGACGCAGGTCGGCGGTGATGATCGCCGGCAGGGTCACGTCGAGGGTCTGGATGCCGCCGTCGACCTCACGGCCCACCTTGGCGTCCTTGGGGTTCAGCTCGATGGAGTTGGCGAAGGTCGCCTGGGGCCAGTCGAGCAGGGCCGCCAGCATCTGGCCGGTGGCGTTGTTGTCGCCGTCGATGGCCTGCTTGCCCATGATCACCACGTCGGGGCTCTCTTCGCCGATGATGGCGGCGAGCAGCTTGGCGACGGCCAGGGGCTCAGGATCCTGGTCGGTCTGGATCAGGATCGCGCGGTCGGCGCCCATGGCCAGAGCCGTGCGCAGGGTTTCCTGCGCCTGGATCGGACCGATGGACACGGCCACCACTTCCGTGGCAACGCCCTTTTCCTTCTGACGCACGGCCTCTTCGACCGCGATCTCGCAGAAGGGGTTCATGGACATCTTCACATTGGCAAGGTCCACACCGGATTGGTCAGATTTGACCCGGGCCTTGACGTTGTAGTCGATCACCCGCTTTACGGGGACGAGCACCTTCATGGCTTCGCTAACGCCTCAAATTGCTAAAAATTGAACGGTTGGGGCATAACGGTTCCGACGCGCAATGCAAGCCGAGCCCCGACACACAGCGCCGCAATTTTGACGGGGCGGCTCGATAGGCCGTCCCAAACTCCTGCCAAGACGAAGACCATGAACCGAACGATCAAACGCCTGATGCTGATTTTCGTGAGCGCCTTCGCCCTCTCGGTGGTGGCGGTGGTGGTCTATCAGGTGGGCTGGGTGATCCCCGGCCAAGCCTGCGAGAGCAAGGGCGACTGGTGGGACTGGCGCGGCCGGACCTGCGCCCACCCGGTGCTGATCTCCGACATCACCGGCCGGGTGATCAACAACGACGACCAACGCAAGGC
>JAYVDG010000425.1:0-4411 GCA_043749525.1 Phenylobacterium sp. | reverse complement strand
AGAGCTAGCCCTTGCTTGCTGCCGGCGCCGCGGCCTGGGCCGTCTTGGCCGGGGTCGGCGTGGCGGCCGTGCGCAGGCCGATCGGCGCGGGCTTGTCGCGGAACTTCACCTTCATCTTGGCGACCCAGCCGGCGAAAGCCTCGTTGTCAGCGGTGATACGGCCGAAGTCGGCGACGCTGAGCCGGCCGTCCTGAACGCCCGAGAGGGCCACGCGCAGGGCGTCGGGATTGCGGGCCTGGTCGGCGAAGCCCTGATAGCGTTCGCGCAGGCGGCTCAAGGCGCCGTCGTCGCCCGCCAGGCTGTAGGCGACGCCAGCGCGGAGCAGCTTGCCCTCTTCGTCGGCGGCCAGCGGGCCCGGATACTTCCAGCGGTCGGCCAGCGACTTCTCGAACACCATCCCGGCGCCCGGCCAGTCCTTCTTCTTCCAGACCACCTCGGCGCGCAGGTCGGAGCCCTCCTTGGAGGTGTCGCGATCAATCACCTCCAGGGCCGCATCGAGGCGACCGAGGTTCATCAGGGCGCGAGCCTCCACCAGGCGGCGCTCCAGGTTCAGCGCGGTGGGCAGGATGGTGGTGCGCGAGCCGTTTATGGCCTCAAGCGCCTGCTCGGGCTTGCGGTCCATCAGGTAGATGACGGCCAGATCGGTGGCCACCTGGGCGCGAGGCACGCCGTCCAGGCGGTTGTCGGCCTGGTACTTCAGCAGGTCGGCGGCCTGGTCCAGCAGGTCGACGTCCACCAGCCGGCGGACCAGCTTGCGCACCATCTGGTCGCCATCGGCGCCCAGGGGGGTCAGCTCCTTGAAGTCGTAGAACAGCGCCAGCGCCTGGATCGGCTCGAGGCCGTCAGCGGCGCCGGTCAGGAACAGGCCGCGGAAGGCGCCGGCCAGGTCGTTCTGCAGCTGCAGGGCTTCGGGCAGATCGGGCAGACGCTGGCCGGCCGACCTCAGCGCCTCCAGCGCCTCGCGGTAACGGCCCTGGTTCAGGTAGAGTTGGCCCAGCGCCCGGATGGTCTCCAACTCGGTGGAGTCCCCGCGCCAGCGATAGCGCAGCCCGTCGAAGACGGCGGCGGCCTGGACCGGCGTGATCTTGCCCGAGGCCAGGCGGATCTGGGTGGCGCGCAGCAGGGCGGGCGCCGACAGCGACTCCACCGGCGCGCTAGTGACCGCGGCATAGATCCGCAGGGCCCGGTCCGGAAAGCCCTGGGCCTCCACGACGCGAGCCTGGACCAGCCGAGTGGCCAGCTCCTCCAGCGGCTCGGTCTTATCCATCAGCGCCAACTTGATGCGGGCGTCGGCGCCATCGACGTCGCCGAGCGCCAGGGCGGCCTGGGCGTCGGCGCGGGCGAAGCGGGCCTTCCAAGTGGGCGAGAACTGTTCGAAGGCCTCTGCCCCGGCCGCGAACTGGCTGCGGGTCTCGGGCCACTGGGCGAGCTGGGCGGCGATATAGGAGCGCCAAAGGGCCGCCGATGGATCGTCGGACAGGATCGGGGCGGAGAAGTCGGCCTCCGCTTCCTTGTAGCGGCGCGCCATCACCCGGGCGATGCCGCGAAGGCCGCGGAACTCCGGATCGTCCAGCAGTTCCTGATGGGTGCGGGCGGTGTCGTTCAGCACCCCGATGGCTTCGAACGACAGCTCCGACCCTACTAGGAAGCGGGCCAGGGCCATGCGCGCGGCCACCGGCGCGTCGCGGCCCTTGCCGGCCTCTTCCATGGAGGCGTTGAGCAGGGAATTGTAGCGGACCAGGAAGCCGCCATGGCCGGTCTTCGGCCAGTTGGCATAGTCGATCATGGCCGGCATGCCGGCCGGCTGCGGCGCGCCGAGATCGGCCTCGGCCCGCTCGATCCCGGCCGAGGCGGGCGACAGGGCCAACCCCGCCGGACGGCCGATCTGAACCAGGTCGCCCTCGTGGCTGAGGCTCAGATCATCGACATAGGACTCCAGCGCCAGGCCCTGCGCCGACGGCAGCACCGCCATCTGGACATAGTCACGCCGGGTGGGGACCCCCTTGGCCGGGCCGAGCGCGGTCACCACCGACAGGGTGTCGCCGACGATGGGATCGTTGACCTTCAGGGTCCGCGTGGTCCCGGAGACCACGGCCTTGAGGGCGGCGGGACCGCCGATGTCGTCGCGGACGATGCGCACCAGGCTGCTCTGGCTCTGGGCGCCGGGACCGATGGCCACGGTCCAGACCGACCCTTGCGCCGAGGCGAAGAAGGGCGTGCCCTTGGGCGCGGCGATGCGGACGGCGGAATAGTCCGAGCCCTTGAAGCTCTGGACCTTCGAAAACTGGCGAAGGCCCCGAGGGGCCTTGGAGACGTCGAGATCGGCCGGCGCGTCGAACACCACCCAGATGGCGTCACCCCGCCGGAACACCGCCGCCCCGTTGGGATTGGCCCAGGGGAAGGTCAGCATGACCTGGCCGTTGACCAGCTTGGCGTCCATCGCCACGACGCCGCTGGCGGGGACCGGATTGGCCCGCGGCGGCTCGGGGGCCACGATCGGCGCGGCGGTCTCCGCCACCACCGGGTCGGCCGGCGGGGGGCGTTCGAAGAGGTTGATATAGGTGGCGCCGTCGGCGCTCCCGACCTTGGCCTCGGCGTTGTCGGCCAGCGTCAGGACCAGTTCCAGCCCGCCGCCGGAATGGCGCGCCTCGGCGGTCTTCAGCCATCTGGGCGGATCGATGCGCAGGCGGGCGATGTCCGGGTTGGCGTCCCGGTTGAACTTCAGCGTCAGGATCTGGCCGTCACGCTTGGTGATGGCGCGCGCCCCGCCCGCCCAATGCAGCTCGATGCGGGAGAAGTCCTTCGCCTGCGCCACCTGCACGTCCAGCGGGCCGCGCGGCGCGACCTGCGCAGGCGCGGTCGCAGCCACGCCCATGGGCGCGACCACGCCGGCGATGCAGATCGCCGCGACGCTGGAGTGAAGGGCCCGGCGCAGGCTCAACGGACTAGCCGGCCTTCGGCGGAGCCGCCGCCGCAGGGGTGGCGGCCGGGGCGGCAGGCGCGACGGCGGCGGGCGCCGGGGTCGCGGCGGCCTGCTTCACCGGGGCCTTCTTCGGCAGAGGCTTGCGGGCGGCGAGCTTCTTCGGCGCGGCCTTGCGCAGCGCGGGCTTGGCGACCGGGGCCGGCTCGGCCGTCGGGTCGATGGAGGCCTGCTTCGGCGCGGCGGTGTTGGCCGCCGCGTTGCTGGCGGCGCTGTCGGCGGAGGCGGCGACCTTGCGGGCGTCGGCGAAGCGACGCGACAGGCTCTCGGTCAGGCGCTTGGCCTCGGCCGGCGGCATGGCGGCCAGGATTGCGGAGAGCGCGCGCTCCTTCATCTTGCCGGCGATGGGCAGGCGCACGGAGTCGTCCAGCACCATCATGCGCGGGGCGGCGTCCTTGGCCTTCATGCCCTCGAACACCTTCACCAGGCGGTCGACCTCTGCCTGTTCCTTGCCGTCGGCTTGGTTCATCAGCGACTGCATGTCAGCCTTCAGGCCGGTGAGGGTCTTGACCTTGGCGTCGAGCTTGGCCTCGGCCGCGGCCATCAGGGCGAGCTGGACGTCGAGGTCCTGTTCGCGCTGGTCCAGCTGGCCGCGACGCGACCCCAGGCTTTGCAGGATCTGCAGTTCAGCCGGCGAAAGGCCGGCCTCCTTGGCCAGTTCGGCGGCGGTGGGAGCGCAGACGGCCGGCGCCGCCTTGGGCGCCAGCGACAGGGACGAGGCGTCCAGGGCCGAGCCGGTGGCGGCGCCCTCAGGTCCGGCCGCGGCGGCCGGGGCCTTGGCGTCGGCGTCAGCCTGCGCCTTGGCCTCCTTGGCGGCCTTGTCCTTCAGCGGCTTGGCGGCTTCCTCGGCGAAGGCCTTGGCGCCGGAGAACAGGTCGGGCAGCGATTGCGCGCCGGCCATGGCGTTGACCGCCAGGACCCCGGCGGCGGCGATGCCCACCAGGGGCAGGATGCGGGGGATGTTCTTCATCGGCGGGCTCCACCAACGGCCACGCGATCGGTGGGGCCGTCGAACAGGTCGTCTTCAAAGCGGGGACGCTGGCGCGTCGGGGCGACGTCGGGCCGGACGAACCGCTCGGGTTCGGGCCGGACGCGGGGCTCTCGGGCCGCCGACAGCAGGGCGCCAAGGCGGTGGGTGACCCGCTCCACATCGGCCGCGTCCACGTCGGAGACGTCGCGGCGGAAGGGGATCGGGGCGGCGCGGTCGGCGCGCTCCATGCGTTCGGCGCGGTCCATGCGCTCAGAGCGGTCCATGCGCTCGGGGCGGACCGGTGCGGCG
Organism: Phenylobacterium sp.; assembly: GCA_043749525.1. GTDB lineage: Bacteria > Pseudomonadota > Alphaproteobacteria > Caulobacterales > Caulobacteraceae > Phenylobacterium. The sequence continues at coordinate 152 of JAYVDG010000425.1, read as the reverse complement.
GCGGGCGCGCTCTGCAGCTGGCGATCCAGCTTGGCGGTCAGCGCCCGGGCCTTCTCGATGCGGTCGGCGAGTTGGTCGATGGCCTCGTCGGTGGCGGCGCGCAGGTCGGCCAGGCCCTGCTCAGCGCGGGCGGCGGCGACGTCCAGCTCGGC
>JAYVDG010000424.1:0-4418 GCA_043749525.1 Phenylobacterium sp. | reverse complement strand
CGGGGCCGCGCCGTAGCTGCGGGCATAGGCGCCGTAGCCGTAGCGGGCGTCATAGCGGGCGCGGTCGCGTTCGTAGCGGTCGCGCTTGGCGTCGTACTCGGCCCGCGCGCGGTCGTATTCGGCGCGAGTGACCTGATAGTCGGCCTGATCCTGCTGATAGTTGCGCATGTCGCGCTGGTACTGCTGGGTGGGTTGGTATTGCGCGAAGGCGGGGGCGGCCATGGCCAGCATCGCCGTCGCCACCAAGGCGGTCTTGAGCGTCTTCATGGTGTGCGTTCTCCTGGGAACTAACGACGGACCGCTCCCGTCCGGGCGGCCTCGTGAACAGCGGGGTCTTTCGACCCTCGAGATACCAAACGTGGAGTCCCGGCTCCGGTTGCACGAACGGTGTTCGATTGCGCTCAGGCCTTGTGGGGGTCGCCTTTCAGCAACGCGATCAGCGCCTTAGCCAGGGCGTTGGTCGAGGCCAGCTTGTCCCGCAGGCTCAGCGCGATCACCGGTCCGACGTCGGTCTTGTTGACGTCGACGATGTAGATGCGGCCGCTCGGGCAGGATGTCGAGGCCGCTGGGTCGATGGCCAGGGGATAGCCGAACACCTCCTCGAACACCGCCGATACATGGCTCTTGGAGACGTCCAGGCAACCGAAGTTGAAGGCGCGCTCGTGGGTGGGCAGGGCCCGCAGCCCCCAGGTGGCGTCCTCGAAGCAGAAACAGGCGTCGGCCTCTTGGGGTGAGCGCGCCATGCGGCAGCCGCTCCAGGCCATCGCCGCCCAGATCAGATACCAGGGCCGGGGCTTGTCGGGCGTGAACCAGATGGCGGCACCTGGCGACCGCGTCGCCGCGAGCGCCCAGGATCGGGCGCGGACGATGACGTGATAGCCGAACCAGTTGAGGCATTCGCCGATCAGGGTCCCATCCAGGCGGATCTTGGTGCCGGTCTTGTGGACCGTCAGCCCGCCGTCGTGGAATTGGAAGTCACTGAACCAGCCGCCCTTGGGGGAGAGGCCGGGCAGGAAGCCTTCAGGCGCGCGGGTCTGCAGTTCGCTCATGCCGGCCTCCCAGACAGCCGGAGGCGCAGCCCCCCTGGCAATACGCTCAAGCTGGCGTCGCGTTCCCGGCCTTCTCCAGCACCGCGCCCACCGCGGCGATGCGGTCGGCGCGCCGGTAGGCCGGGTGCAGCAGCATGCCGCCAAACACGTCGGGGTCGATCTCGCGGTAGCGCAGGCTGGCGCCTTGGCCGGCGGCCAGCGTCTCCAACTCACCCTTCAGCCGGTCGCGGCCCTCGACGATGGCGCTGCCGGTGTAGAGCAGCAGGCGTCCGCTGGCCGGCAGGCGGGCCATGGCCGCCTTGGCCCAGTCCAGGGACAGCCGCGCGCCCAGCAGGTCGCCGCCGCCACGATAGGCCCGACCGCCCGAGCCCAGCAGGTAAGGCGGGTTGGCGATGGCCACGTCGATGGCGCCGGTGACCTTGGACAGGCCGTCGCTCTCCATCACCTCGGCGCTGACCACGGCGGCGACCGCATTGATCCGCGCCAGTCTCACGGCCTGGGGATTGATGTCGGCCAGCACGATGGCGGCCTGCGGACACACCCGCGCCGCCACGATCCCGCCGACCCCCGCCCCCGCCCCGATGTCCGCCACCCGGTTGGCGTGGCCGAGCTCGGCGCGGATGAAGTCGGCGAAGCGGTAGCTGTCGGGACCGAAGAACACCGCGTCCCTGGCCTTGGGCGGATAGGCGGAATGCAGGAACAGGTCATCCCCGACGCTGGCCACCCGCAGGGCGGATGACAGCCGCTGGCCGCGCTGCACGAGAATTCCGGCTTCCCGCATGAGCGCCAGGATTTCCGGTTCCACATCGCCGTCGCGGAAAGGCCGGCTCCAGCCGAAGATGTCGCGCAGGGTGTGACGCGATCCCTGGAATAGCCGCCACGACACCAGGCGGTGGGTGTCGTTGGTGGGGGTGATGAACCGGTAGTCGCGCGCCTTGAGCGCGGCCAGCAGGGCGACCAGGGCCTCGTCCTCGAAGGTCACGAGCGGTGCGCCTGGGCCAGGGCTTCCTTGCGCAGGGCCAGCATCGAGGCGGGCATGCCCTTGGCCACCGCGCCGCGCACCATGCCGGCGGGGACCGGCGCGTCGAGGGCGACGTGCAGCTCATAGGTCACGTGGGTTCCGCAGGGGATGGGCGAGAGCCGCCATTCGCCGTCCGACCGTTTCCAATCCCCTCCGGTGCGGTGGAAGGCCAGGCGGCGCGGGGGTTCCAGGGTGGTGCGGAAGACATTGCGCATCACCGGCTGGAAGGCGTTGCCCGCCAGCCGATGCTCACGCACGTCCCACTTGCCGGCGGGATCGCGCTCGAGGGTCTTGCAGCTCAAGAGCTTGGGCATGTAACGCGGGGCGCCCTCGCAATCGCTCAGCACCTTCCAGACCACAGCGAGAGGGGCCGCCACATCCATGGCCGCATGGATCACGCCCGCCGATCCGCCCTCCGCCTGGGCCGAGACTGTGGGAGCGGCGTCGAACCCTCCGGCTGCGAGGGCGGGGAAGGCCAGGGCGGCGAGCGTGAGGACGAGGATGGATTTCATGCTCGGTGAGGTCCCGGCGGGCGATTTCGTTCCCCACAAATAGCCCCTCGAGGGAACTGGCGCGACGCCACGTACTTGTTAGGCTGAAGGTTCCCGCCTAGTTTCCGGCGCTTCCGCCAACGGAAGGAAGATTCCCCGAATGGTCGCGCACTATCTCGAGTTCGAGCGCCCCATCGCCGACCTCGAAGCCAAGATCGAGGAGCTGTCCAAGCTGTCCGAGACCACCGGGTCCGGGGCGATGGAGAACGAGATCGAGGCCTTGCGCACTCGCGCCCAGACCCTGCGGCGCGACGCCTATTCCAAGCTGGACGCCTGGCAGAAGACCCTGGTGGCGCGCCACCCCGACCGCCCGCACTTCGTCGACTACTGCAGGGGCCTCATCGAGGAGTTCGTGGAGCTGCGCGGCGACCGCAAGTTCGCCGACGACCAGGCGATCATGGGCGGCCTTGGCCGCTTCCGGGGCCAGCCCGTCGTGGTGCTGGGCAACGAGAAGGGCCGCGACACCGTTACTCGCGTGAAGCACAACTTCGGCGCTGCCCGGCCCGAGGGCTACCGCAAGGCCGTGCGCCTGCTGGAGATGGCGGAGCGCTTCCACCTGCCGGTGATCAGCTTCGTCGACACCGCCGCGGCCTATCCGGGGGTGGGTTCCGAGGAACGCGGCGTGGCTGAGGCCATCGCCCGGGCCGCCGAGAAGTCCCTGATGCTGGCAGTGCCCATGGTGGCCATCGTCACCGGCGAGGGCGGCTCCGGCGGCGCCATCGGCACGGCCTGCGGCAACCGCGTGCTGATGCTGGAACACGCCATCTACACGGTGATCCCGCCAGAGGGCGCCAACTCCATCCTTTGGCGCGGCGCGCGGACGGCCGAGGAGGCCGCCAAGGCCCTGAAGATCACCGCCCAGGACCTGATCGGCATGAAGATCGTCGACAGGATCATTCCCGAGCCCCCCGGCGGCGCCCATTCCGATCCAGAGGCCACCATCGCCTCGGTGGGCGACGCGGTGGAGGAAGAACTGGCGATCCTCACCAAGATGACCGCCCCGGAACTGAAGAAGCAGCGGGCGGAGCGCTTCTACGCCATCGGCCGGAGCGGCCTGCAATGAGAGCCCTGCTGATCGCCGTGGCGCTCGCGGCCGCTGTCCCGGCTGTTGGGCAGGCGGCGCCCAAACCCATGTCGGCGCTCGACCGCTGCCTGGCCTCGAAGGCCGCCTACACCACCATGGGCCAGGTCCAGTGCATCGGCGACGCCGTCGCGGTGCAGGACGCGCGCCTGAACAAGACCTACGCAAAGACCATGGCCAAGCTGACGCCGGAGCAGCAGGACAAGCTGCGCGCCGCCCAGCGCGCCTGGCTCGCCTTCAAGGACGCCGACTGCCAGTCCCTCCAGGACGACGAGTGGGGCACGATGTCCCGGGTGACCGCCAACATGTGCGCCCTTGATCGTACCACCGAGCGCGCCGACGAGCTGGCCGACTATCCCGACCGCTGATCGCCGGGGGTGATCGTGACCCCTTTCCGCGACTATTCCGGCCCTCAGGATCTGCGCGCCATGCAGGCCCTGACCCAGCGCACCTGGTCGTCGCGCAACCCCTTGCACATCGGCAACCTGGCCTGGGAGCGGTTCGAGCATGTCGGCCGCGATCCCGAATGGCCGACGCGGCTCTGGCTGGAAGGCGACGCCGTCCTGGCCTGGGGCTGGAGCCAGGACGGCGGTCATCTCTATTTCCAGATCGATCCAGACCGCCCCGACCTGTTCGACCCGGTCTTCGCCTGGTTCGAGGCCACGGCGACCGGCGAGACCCTGACGACGGTGGCGCTGGACAATGACCCGGACGGC
>JAYVDG010000423.1:0-4426 GCA_043749525.1 Phenylobacterium sp. | reverse complement strand
GGTCGGTGACCTGGAAGGGCTGGGCCAGCATCATGCGCAGCACGGGGCGGGCGAAGTAGATTTCCTGGTCGCGGCCGTTGATCGTGATCTTGCCCTTGCCCGGCTTGATCCAGACCTTGGCGATCGCGTTCTTGCGCTTGCCGGTGGCATAGGCGCGGCCGAACTTGTCGATCTTTTGCACGGCCGGCTCGGCGGCCGGTTGCGAGGAGAGGCTTTGCAGAGCCTCGAAGCCTTGGGGTTCGGACATCTGCTTACGCGCTCCGCACGTTCTTGGTGTTCATTTGGGCGAACGCGATGGTTTCCGGCGTCTGCGCTTCATGCGGATGCTCGGGAGAATTGTAGAGGCGCAGATGGGTCATCTGGGCGCGCGCCAAGGGGCTTTCCTTGGGCAGCATGCGCTCGACAGCCTTTTCCAGGACGCGTTCCGGGAACTTGCCGTCCAGCACCTGGCCGGCGCTGCGCTGCTTGATGCCGCCGGGGTGGCCGGTGTGGCGGTAGTAGATCTTGTCGGTCAGCTTCTTGCCGGTGAACTTCACCTTGTGGGCGTTGATGACGACGACATAGTCGCCGCAATCGACGTGCGGGGTGTAGTCGGGGCGGTGCTTGCCGCGAAGACGCATGGCGATGAACGAGGCGAGACGGCCGACGACGGCGTTCTCGGCATCGATCACGATCCACTTCTTCGTGACGTCGGCGGGCTTCAGAGAAGCCGTCGTCTTCATCATGGGAACGGGTCCGTAATTGGGTTGGGACCAGGCGATCCCGACGAAAGAGGCGCGCTGATACGTCGGCCGGCCGGGCCTGTCAACAACTTCGGAAAACCGCGCGGCGGAAATCCTTATGGCATAAGGGTTTCCCGCCGTGGTATCATAATACCTCTGTCAAACAGACGTCACGCGTCTGTGGTGTAAGCTGCGCAGCGGCGCCACGATGGGGCCGAACCCTGGATGCCCCATGTTCACCTCGCGACGCCAGCTCATCCGCGCCACCGCGGCCACCCTCGCCTTCTCCGGATTCTCGCGCTTCGCCGCCGCCCAGGACGGGCTGGTGGACACCGACAGCTACCGAAACGAGGTGACCGGCTACGGTCCGCTGAAGCGCGACCCGGCGGGCGTCTTCGATCTGCCAGAAGGTTTTTCCTACACCGTGGTCTCCAAGGCCGGCGACCCGATGAGCGACGGGCTGATCACGCCCTCGAAGATGGACGGCATGGGCTGTTTTGCTTTGGACAACGACCGCGTCGCCCTGGTGCGCAACCACGAGATCAAGCCCACCGACCTGGAGATCACCGCCTACGGCCCCGGTCGGGCGCTGTCGGGCAAGATGGCGGCCGACCGAATCTATGACCGGGGCGACGACGGCCTGCCCTTCGGCGGCGGGACCACGACGCTCGTCTATGACCTGCGCAAGCGGACCCTGGAGCGCTCGCACCTCAGCCTGACCGGAACCTCCACCAACTGCGCGGGTGGAATCACGCCGTGGGGCTCTTGGCTGTCCTGCGAGGAAACCACCCAGAACGCGGGCCAGGAAGCCGGCAAGGACCATGGCTGGGTCTTCGAGGTGCCCTCGCGCGGCAAGGGCGTGGCCGACCCCACACCCATCAAGACGATGGGCCGCTTCCGCCATGAGGCCGCCGCCGTCGATCCGCGCACGGGCGTCGTCTACATGACCGAGGACATGGGGGACGGCTTTGGCCTCTTCTACCGGTACCTGCCTAATGACCGGACCAAGATGCTGGCCGGCGGCAAGCTCCAGGCCCTGTGCCTGCCCGAGGGCGCGGACGGCGATCCGCGCAACTGGGAGACCACCTACTGGAAGCAGGGCGATAGCCGCGCCGTCCACTGGGTGGACATGGACGGGGTCGACAACCCCTACGAGGATCTCCGCTATCGCGGCCACACCAAGGGCGCGGCCTGGTTCGCCCGCGGCGAAGGCATCTATTACGGCCAGGGCGAAATCTATTTCGCCTGCACGTCCGGCGGTCCGCAGGGCGGCGGCCAGATCATGCGCTACGTGCCCAGCGCCCAGGAGGGCCAGGCCGGCGAGGCCGACAAGCCCGGCCGCCTGCAACTGTTCGCCGAGCCCACCGACATCAAGGTCATGGAGATGTGCGACAACATCGCCGTCTCGCCCTGGGGCCATCTGGTGGTCGGCGAGGACAAGATCGGCGGGATCAACTTCCTTCGCGCCATCACGCCGCAGGGGAAAATCTACACGATGGGGCGCAACGCCGCGATCGGCGGCGGCGACGTGGCCGCCAATTCGGAGCTGGCCGGCATCTGCTTCTCGCCGGACGGTACGACGATGTTCGTCAACATCTATTGGCCGGGCATGACGCTCGCCATCACCGGCCCCTGGGCGAGCTTCAAAGCGTGACAGCCTGAAGTGGAAACCGGTTCAGGCGCCCGTCGCGCGACCAAACAAAATTCCTAGGGACGGCGCACCCGCCAGGCGAAAGCGGTGGCGAAGGCCAGCAGCAGGGCCGCGGTGATCTGGTGCAGCAGACCCAGCCACAGGGGCACGCCCGCCATCAGGGTGGCGATCCCCAGGCCCGCCTGGACCAGGACTGTCCCACCCAGTACGAGGGCCGCTATCTTGGCGCCCGTCGGCAGGTAGCGCGAGCGCTGGGCGCCGACGGCGACCGTCAGGGTCAGGATCAGCAGCAGGTAGGCCATGATGCGGTGATGGAACTGCACGGCGGCCTGACTGTGGGCCAGGGTCGCCCAGAGTCCGGCGCCGGCATAGTCCTTGGGGAACAGGGCGCCGTTCATCAGCGGCCAGTCATTGTAGACCAGCCCCGCGTCATTGCCGGCCACCAGCGCCCCCAGCAGGATCTGCACATAGATCAGGGCCGCCAGACCCAGGGCCCGCCAGGTCCAGGCGCTGGGCACGGTCTGGCGCGGCGCGCCGGTCCAGGCGTCCAGACCCGTCCAGACCAGGCCCGCCAGCAGGGCGAAGGCCAGGCCCAGGTGCATGGCCAGCCGCTCCGGCGCCACGGAGACGCGGTCCGACAGGCCGCTGGCCACCATCCACCAGCCCACCAGGCCCTGCAGTCCGCCCAGGCCAAACAGCACCGCGCAGCGCCAGATCAGCCGCTTGGGGATCTGCCGCCGGATCAGGAAATAGGCGAAAGGCACGGCGAAGGCCGCGCCCACCAGCCTGCCCAGCAGCCGGTGGCTCCATTCCCACCAATAGATGGCCTTGAAGGCCTCCAGGCTCATGCCCTTGTTCAACTGAGTGTACTGCGGGATCTCGCGGTAGCGGGCGAACTCCTCGTTCCAGTCGCCGGCCGTCATCGGCGGCAGGGCGCCCGACACCGGTTTCCACTGGGTGATAGAGAGGCCCGAATCGGTGAGACGCGTGGCCCCGCCCACCACGACCATGGCCAGGACCAGGAGGGCGACGGCGAAGAGCCAGATGGCGACCGGTCGCGACCGATCCGAGCGAAGGAAAGACGTCATGGGGGTGGACTGAAGAACCTTTCGGGGCGTTCCTGGGTCACCCGCTACCTGAGAAGCTCTCCGGCGTCCACGCTTGCACGCGACTTGTGAACCGGGGATGGTCCGGGACAGCCAGACACGGGGGTTGAGGCAAATTTATGGACGGCGTGAGCCTATATGGTGAGATCCTGATCGGGATGCTGGCCGGCTGGTTCGCCGCACTGGCGCTCGGCCGCCGCCACAGCCTGTTCGTCTACATGGCCGTGGGCTTCGCCGGCGCCATGCTGGGACACGCCATCGCCACGGGCCTCAACATCCAGCTGGTGGGGGTCTGGGGCAGCCTGATCGCCGCCACCGTCGGTTCGATCCTCTTCCTCGCGCCCTTCGCCATCTTCCGCCGACGCTAACTCAGCCCTATACGGGCGCCATGAGCGCACGCGTCCGGAAATTCATTGGCGGTATCGGCATCCTGGTTTTCCTCGCCGCCTATATCTGGGCGATGACGACGATCAGCCAGCACGTGCCGGATATCTTCGCCCTGAGGCTGGTCTTCTACGCCGTGGCCGGCATCGGCTGGGGCGTCCCCATCCTGCCGCTGCTGTCGTGGATGAACCGCGGCCGGCAATAAGGTGGCCGGAATCGAAAAGGGCGCCCCCTTGCGGGAACGCCCTTTCGGCTTGTCGATGGTCGGAGCGACAGGATTCGAACCTGCGACCCCTTGACCCCCAGTCAAGTGCGCTACCAGGCTGCGCCACGCTCCGACATCGGCAAGGCGGCCCTTCTAACCTCTTGCGGCCTCCGGGCAAGCTGAATTTCGGGAGGGGGCGAACATAGGAGCCGACCGTGGCGCAGCTTGTCGAACCCGTGGAACTGACGGTCACCGTCGCGGCCCTTCCCGAGCGCGCCTTCGACCTGTTCCAAGCCCGCTTCGGCGACTGGTGGCCCAGCGACTACACCTTCAACGGACAGGACGGCGGGGCGCCCGC
>JAYVDG010000422.1:0-4426 GCA_043749525.1 Phenylobacterium sp. | reverse complement strand
CCCCTGGACCGCGCCGGCGAGATCACCGCCAAGGCGCGGCGCTGGCGGAACTAGGCCCGCAGATCGAACAGCGTACCCATGCGCTTGTCTTCGACCCGTTGGCGGGTGACCTGTTCGTCGGCTTCGCGGTTCTTCACCTGTTCGGGCTTGGCGTGTTCAGGCTTGCGCGCGGCAGCGGCAGCGGGCGGCCCGTCTTGGTTCGCCGTGAAGGGCGCGGCGGTCTCGGACGGCTTTGGTGGGAAGATCAGGCGCCTGTGCGCATAGTCGACGGCCGGGGAGGCGTTTGTCGGTTCCATGCCGCCACTCTGACGCGGCAGCATCAAGGTTTCGTTTAGACTTTGTGTTAATTGGCGGAAAGCCTGAAGCTTTCAGCTAGGCCCTTAAGTCCACCAGAACGCCGGGCGTCTGGCGCGGCCGATCGCCTGGGATTTCGTTTTTGGAGGCCGTGCTGGCCTTAAGACCGCTGAGGGCGCCGCCGAACACCACAGCCGGCTCGCGCCGAGGCTCGGTCTTGTGCGGCTTGCGTTCCTCGGGCGCGTTGACGCCGAAGGGGCCGTCCTTGGGATGGGCGGGGTCGATATGCTTCTTGGCGTAGGCGACATCCGTGCAATCCCTGCACTGGAAGCCGTTGATCGTTTCCATGCCCGCATCTTCGCAGCCTTGTCCTAACGACAGGTTCGAAGCGCGACGGGGAAAGTTACACCGGACATGCGAACGGCCGACCCGTTGTTGGGGCCGGCCGTTCCATTGTCGGACCGCTCAGCGGTCCCGCAACCTGAAGCGCTTACGCGCAAGCCTCGTAAGCGGAGGCCCAGAGCACGGTTTCCACCTGCGGATGAAGACAATGAGACACTGGGTCACCTCCTTTCAGTTGTTGAACAAGACCTTGAATATGGGACCGATTTGATCGATCCGCAAACGGCGCTATTGGCGCATGCCGATTTCGTGTTCCGGCGCCTGGATTTGGGCAGCGCCTAACGCCGTGCGCTCGTGGCGGCCGTCTCATGCAGGCTCGGCCGACGGCGCAGGTCGGTGACGGGAACGGTCAGCTTGTCCAGCGCCACGATCATCGCCGCGTACCCTCCGGCCACGGCGGGGTCGTAGGCGGCCCAGTCGCGGATTTCGACGCCGGCCACCTCGGGAGTCACCAGCACGTCGGTGGCGTCGCGGGCCGCGGTCAGGTCGCGACCCGAGGAGACCGTGGCCGCCCGCATCAGCAGGGAGACGATGGGCGGGCCCTTGCGCCACTGGCCCGAGAAGATCCAGCGCCAGACCGACGACGGCCGCGCCACGTCGGCCGCGGTGATCGAGCGGCCCCGCGAGACGTCGATGCCGATGATCGGCCCCAGCTCGTTGATGCGCATGACGTCGGCGGGGAAGTTCTTCATCACCGCCCCGTCCACCAGCACCTCGTTGTTGTGGGTGGCCGGCGGCAGGATGCCGGGCAGCGAGATGGTGGCCCGCAGGGCGTCCCTCAGCAGGCCGCGCCGGTGCAATTGATAGGTGCCGGTGGTCAGGTTCGACGACAGGCAGAAGAACGGCAACCACATGTCGGCGATCTGCACCTCGCCGAAATGTTCGGCCAGGCGCTCGCGCACCTTCTCGCCCCGGGTCATGGCCAGCAGGGGGATGGCGATGTCGTCCAGCGGGCTGGTGGAGACGAAGGCCGAGCGGATGCGCCACTCCATCTCCGCGTCGTCCCAGCCCAGGGCCACCCCGGCGGCGATGATCGCGCCCATGGAGACCCCGCCGACGAAGTCGATGGGCACCTTGCGCTCGCGCAGCGCTTTCACCGCGCCGATATGGGCATAGGCCCGCGCCCCGCCCCCCGAAAGCACCAAGCCCACGGCCTGGCCGGTTAGGACGCGCGCGATGCGCTGCACGTCGCCGGCATGGTCGCGGCGCATGTGGAACAGGCGGGCGGGCTTTGCGGCGTCCATCCAGGCCTCGGAGCCCACCGGGGTCTTGGCGCCGCGCTTCTGGACAAGGATCAGGTCCACCAGGTTCTGGGTCTGCAGCGGCTCGTTGGTGTGCGGGTGGGTGGCCGGCGGGGCGACGTCGCCGCGGCCCATGCGGAACAGCCGGTCCACCTGGCGGCCCACCACTTGGCGCCAACCGAGATCTGTGGCCTCGGCGCAGTAGAGGACGAAGTCGTAGTCGCGCTCGACCTCGGAGAACCATTCGGTCGGCGCGTGCTGGGCCTCGGCGCCCACCACAGTGACCGAATAGCCGAGCTTGCCGATCTCGCGGGCGATGCGGTCCACCTGCGGGCGGACGGCGACGGGTTCGCCGATGGTGACGAAGCCGAACACCGAGGGCGCGGCCCCCGACGATTTGGTGGCAGCCTGGCGGCTGCGCAGGATCATCAGGCGGGCCAGCTCGACCATCACCTCCGGATCGTCGTCGCAGGCGTCGAAGAAGGCGGCGCGGGGCAGGGCGAAGATTTCCGAATCGCGCAGGGCCACCACGTGGCCCGAGTGCGGCACGCCGGAGATCATCGACATTTCGCCGGCCGGTTCGCCGGGGCGGATCACGCCCAGGAACTGCGGCTCATGGCCTTCCTCGCGGCGGAAGGCGCCCAGGCGTCCGGCGCGCACGAAGTAGAGATGGTCGGCCGGCTCGCCCGCGTCGAACAGGGTCACGCCGCCGGGCAGGGAGAACCAGGTGGCCTCGCCCTGGGCGCGCTCGTCCTCGAAGAGGCGCGAGAGCGCGGAATCAGTCGAGATGCCCGGTAGGTTCGCCACGGAACGGGAGCCTAAGGTGTGTCTCGCCCCGGTGGGAACCGGTTTTCGTTACTGAGGCGTCTTGGCCGCTTCACCCTTGGCCAGGGCCTCGTCGGGGCTGGCGCCGGACTGGGCCGCGGCGACGGCGGTCTGACGTGCGCTATCGCTTTCGACCACGGCGGGAACGCCCTTGGACCCGCCCGTGGCGCAGGCGGCCAGCGGCGCCAGGGCGATCAGGCTGAAGAGAACGGTGGCGCGCATGGAGGTCTCCTTCCAGGCTCAACGCACAAGCAGGGCCCGCAGACCAAGCCATGAAGGACATGCTTCGCGGATGGTGGACGGGGCCGGTGCTGTTCGCCCTGATGGGCGCGCCGGTGGCTAGCGCCGTGGTCGTGCTGATCGAGCTCAATTGGTTGTCCCTTATTGGCGAGCCATTCGATCCCTTAATGCTGCTGTTTGGGGTGCCGCTCAGTCTGGTCCTTGGCGACATCCTCGTCCTCGTTGTGGGATTTCCAGCCGTGCTGCTGTCCGGCGTGGCCTCCGTGGTGCTCGCGCGGAGCCGGATCGGCACCGCGCCCTATATCCTCCTGATGGCGGCCGCGTCGGCGTTGCTCGCCGTGGCCGGCTGGTGGCTCAATATTCTCGGCTTGGCGCGCGGCGAAGCATTCCACATGCAGGCATGGTCGTTGGCGGCAGGCTGGGCGGCCGGCGCCGTCGTGGTCTGCGGCCTGCTCCGCCGGAAGGGCCGACCGGCTAAGGCCGCGGGGACCTAGCCTCGACCCGCGCCCCCGGCTATGCCTTGGACATGCCCAAACTGAAGACCGCCATCGACACGAACGGCGAGGCCTTCCAGGCCAACGAACAGGTCAATCGCGCCCTGGCGGCGCAGCTGCGTGAGCGGGTCGCCTCGGCGGCGCTCGGTGGCCCGGAGGAGTCCCGCAAACGCCACACGGCCCGCGGCAAGCTGCTGCCCCGCGAGCGGGTCATGCGCCTGCTGGACGCCGGATCGCCCTTCCTGGAGGTCGGCGCGCTCACCGCCCACGGCCTCTATGACGGCGAGGCGCCGGGCGCCGGCGTCATCACCGGGATCGGGCGTGTTTCAGGCCGCGAGGTGATGATCGTCGCCAACGACGCCACGGTGAAGGGCGGGGCCTATTTTCCTCTGACCGTGAAGAAGCACCTGCGAGCCCAGGAAGTGGCGATGCAGAACCGGCTGCCTTGCATCTACCTGGTCGATAGCGGCGGCGCGAACCTGCCGCACCAGGCCGAGGTCTTCCCCGACCGCGACCACTTCGGCCGCATCTTCTTCAACCAGGCGCGGATGAGCGCCGACGGCATCGCCCAGATCGCCTGCGTCATGGGCTCCTGCACCGCCGGCGGGGCCTATGTCCCGGCCATGAGCGACGAGACCGTCATCGTGCGCGGCACGGGCGAGGAGAGCCAGGGGACCATCTTCCTGGGCGGCCCGCCCCTGGTGAAGGCCGCCACCGGCGAGGTGATCAGCGCCACGGAGTTGGGCGGCGCCGACACCCATGGCCGCCGCTCGGGCGTGGTGGACCATGTGGCGGTGGACGACGAGCACGCCCTGCAGATCGTCCGCTCCATCGTCGCCAACCTGAACGCCAGGAAGCCCGACCAGGTGGTGCTGGCCGAGCCGCGCGAGCCGCTGTTCGATCCGCAGGAACTGTACGGCATCGTCCCCA
>JAYVDG010000421.1:0-4426 GCA_043749525.1 Phenylobacterium sp. | reverse complement strand
ACGCTCAATGGGCGAAAATGGAACCGCACTGCTTGGGCAAGCCCAGCGACCCTGGGCGAAGCGGGACCGACAATCGGCTGTTCGTCGAAGGTATCCTGTGGATCACGCGGACGGGAAGTCCCTGGCGTGATCTGCCGGCGTCATTCGGCAAGTGGAACACGGTGTTTGTCCGGTTCCGTGACTGGGTAAAGGCCGATGTATTCAAACGTCTTTTCGACGCCTGCAGCGACGAGCCGGACATGGAATACGCCATGGTCGATGCAACGATTGTCAGGGTTCATCGCCACGGCCAGGGCGCAAAAGGGGGACTTCGGGCCAGGCCATAGGCAAGTCTAGGGGCGGGCTGACGACGAAGATCCTCGCCCTCACTGATGCCCTGGGCAATCTGGTTCGCTTTGTCCTAATGCCAGGTCAACGCTTCGATACGATAGGAGTCGCGGCTCTAATCGAAGGCGTCAAGTTTGCCGGGCTCCTTGGTGACAAGGCCTTTGATTCGAATGCAATTGTCGCCGAGTTGAACGAGCGGCGGGCCAAAGTTGTGATCTCCCAGCACTCGCGGCGGACGCAACCGCTCGCCATCGACGCTGAAATCTACAAGGAGCGTCATCTGATCGAGAATTTCTTCTGCAAACTCAAGGAATTCAAACGTATCGCCATGCGCGCCGACAAGACCGATCAAAGCTTCGCCGCGATGATCTATCTCGCCTCAGCCGTTATCAACTCGCGATGAATCTCAACAACCCCTAGAGCGGGATGCGAAAAAGTGGGAACCGGTTTTTCGCGTCAATCCCGCTCTAAACATAAGGGATCGATCACGTTTATGATTTTGGATCGGTTCGATCCAAAATCATCGTGATCTAGGCAGCAAGCGCTTTGCGCGTCTGGCTCCAGTACTGCCAGCCGGTGATCAGCGTCACGATGGCCGCGACCCACAGGGTGGTGTGAGCAAACAGGGTCACCGGCTCGCGGATCGCCGGATCGGCCGGGAGCTGGAAGGCGCCCCAGGAGGCAACCAGCAGTTCGGCGCCCAGGCCCACCAGTTGCAGGGTGGTCTTCCATTTGGCCAACAGGGTCACCGGCAGCTTGATGCCCTTGCTGGCGCCGACCTCGCGCAGGGCGCTGACGGTGAACTCGCGGAACAGGATCAGGCCCACCGGCAGCACCACCGCCGGCTGGGCGCCGAGCGCCATCAGGCCCAGCACCGCGCCGGCCACCAGCACCTTGTCGCCGATCGGGTCGAGGATCGCGCCCCAGACGGTGACCGCGTCCAGCTTGCGCGCCAGCCAGCCGTCGAAATAGTCGGTCACCGCGGCGATCACGAAGGCCCAGAAGGCGAAGCGCTGCAGGGCGAACTGCGTCTCCGGCGTCAGCCGCTCGCTAACATAGGGCACACCGCCCGCGGCTGCGGCCAGGGCCACGAACATGAAGACCGTCAGGATCAGGCGGCCGGTGGACAGGATGTTGGGCAGGGACTTCATCATCGTAGTCTAACGCGCCAGTGCAGCTTCCGTCGCCTGCCGCGTCAGGCCGCCTTCAAGGCCGCGCCCTCGGCGCGTATGCGGATGGTCAGCACCAGGGCGTTGAGGATCGAGAACACCACCGCGAACAGCGGCAGACCAAAAGCCAGGGGCAGGACCGCGATCTCGCCGGCCACCACCACATAGTTGGGATGGGAAATGAAGCGGTAGGGTCCGCGCCGCACGAGGGGCGCCTGGGGCAGGATGATGATCCGGGTCGTCCAACGTCCGCCCAGGCTGGCGATCACCCAAACTCGCAGGGCCTGCAGCACCAGGAAGACCAGCAGCCAGCCCGGGGCCACCGGCCTATCCCAGGCCAACAGCCACAGCCCGGCCAGCCAGGCGGCATGCAGGATAACGATCAGCGGGTAGTGGCCAGCGCCGACCTCCACCCCGCCCTGGGCCTTCAGCCGTGCGGTGTTGCGGTTGGCCATAACCAGCTCGCCCAGACGCTGCAGGGTCACCAGGGCCAGGACGAGGATCGAGAAGGTCATGCGGCGAGGCTGACGGTGCTGACCGTGAAGCCGGGCCCCAGGGCGGTGACGATCGAAGTGTGCGGCAGACCCGCCCGCCGCGCGCGGTCGAGCACATGCAGGACGGTGGGCGCCGACATGTTGCCATGGTCGGCCAGCACGTCCCGCTCGTGATCCAGCGAACCCTGGCCGAGACTAAGGGCGGACTCCAGAGCCTCCACCACCTTGGTCCCGCCGGGATGGCAGATGAAGCGGTCCACCGCCGCCACGCTTAGGTGCTGGCGGGCCAGGAGCGCGTCCATGGCCGGGCGGAGGTTCTCCTGAGCGAACGGCGGAATGGCGCGGTCGAAGATCACGCCGAAGCCGGTGGGGTCGACCTTCCAGCCCATGATATCGAGCGTATCGGGCCAGGTGTGCTCGGCCAGGCCCGTCACGGTGGCGAAGCCGCCATCGCCGCTGCGCAGCACGCAGGCCGCCGCGCCATCGCCGAACAGGGCGGTGGCGACGATATTGGCCTTGGTCAATTCATCGGTGCGGAAGGCGAGCGAACAGGTCTCCACCGCCACCAGCAGAACCACCGCGCCCGGCGTCGAAGCGGCTAGTCTGGCCGCAAGGGCCAAGCCGCTGGCTCCCCCCGCGCAGCCGAGACCAAAGACCGGCACACGCACCGCGTCGGGTCGGAAGCCCATCCTCGCCATGGCGCGCGCTTCCAGGCTGGGTGTGGCGATGCCGGTGGAGGAGACGGTGACGATCATGTCGACCTGACCGCCGGTCAGTCCAGCCTCGTCCAGAGCCTTGCCCGCCGCCTCCACGAAGAGGTCGACCGCGCCGTCCAGGTAGGCTTGCGTCCGCTCTGGCCAACCGCGCGGCTCGATGTACCAATCCACCGGCTTGACCAGATGGCGCATGTGGATGCCGGTGGTGGCGAAGACCGGGGCCATCCGGTCGAACCCGGCGAAGCGTTCGCCGAACAGGCGGCGCGCCACGTCCAAGGCCTGACTCTGCGGCAACTCATGGGGCGGGACGGCCGTGGCGACGGCGAGCAGTTGGGCGGGTGCGGGCATTCTCAACCAACCCCTGCCTCGCACGATTGTTCCGCCCGCTAAGCCTTGCGGAAGAAGTCGAAGATCCGCTGGGCCAGGGGTTCGCTGACGCCTTCAACCTTCATGATGTCGTCCACCGAGGCGCGGCTCACCCCACGGGCCGAGCCGAAGGCGTGCAGCAGGGCCCGCTTGCGGCCGGGGCCCACGCCCTCGATCTCGTCGAGAGGGTTCTTCTTCATGTCGATGGACCGCTTGATGCGGTGGGTGCCGATGGCGAAGCGGTGGGCCTCATCGCGCAGGCGCTGCAGGTAATAGAGAACCGGCGACTTGGGCTCGAGCATGAACTGCGGCTTGCCGGCCACGTGGAACCGCTCCAGCCCGGCGTCGCGGTCAGGCCCCTTGGCCACCCCCACCACCGGGATGTCGTCGACGCCCAGGTCGGCCATCACCTCCATCACCGCCGAGATCTGGCCCGCGCCACCGTCGATCAGCACCAGGTCAGGCCGGGGGCTGGAGGCCTCGCCGCTCTCCTCCTCCTTGACCATCCGGCCGAAACGGCGGCGCAGCACCTCCTTCATCATTCCGAAGTCGTCGCCGGGGGTGAGGTCCGTGCCCTTGATGTTGAACTTGCGGTACTGGTTCTTGTTGAAGCCCTCGGGCCCGGCCACGATCATGCCGCCCACCGCATTGGTGCCCATAATGTGGCTGTTGTCGTAGACCTCGATGCGCTCGGGCGGCGCGTCCAGGCCAAAGGCCTCGGCCACCCCAGCCAGCAGCTTCCCCTGGGCCGAGCTCTCGCTCATCTTCCGCCCCAGCGCCTCGCGGGCGTTGGTCAGGGCGTGGTCCACCAGGCCCTTCTTCTCGCCCTTCTGCGGCCGGGTGATCTCCACCTTACGGCCGGCCTTCAGGGTGAAGGCCTCGTTCAGCAGCTCCCGCTCGGCGGGCTCCACATTGGTCAGGATCAGGCGGGGAATCGGCTTGTCGTCATAGAACTGGCCGAGGAAGGCGCTCATCACATCGGTGTCCTCGTCGGACTTGTCGACCCGGGGGAAGTAGGCGCGGTTGCCCCAGTTCTGGCCCGCCCGGAAGAAGAACACCTGGACGCAGGCCTGCCCGCCCTCGGCGAACAGGGCGAAGACATCGGCCTCGTCCAGGGTCTCGGGATTGATCTGCTGTTCCTGGGCGACGGAGGCGAGCGCCCGGATCCGGTCGCGCAGGCGGGCGGCGCGCTCGAACTCCATGTCGTCGGAGGCGGCCTGCATCTCGCCCGACATCTTGGAGATCACCGCCCGGCTCTTGCCGCGCAGGAAGTCCTCGGCCTGCTCCACCAGGGCGCCGTAGTCCTCCAGGCTCACCAGCCCCGTGCAGGGCGCGGCGCAGCGCTTGATCTGGT
>JAYVDG010000420.1:0-11633 GCA_043749525.1 Phenylobacterium sp. | reverse complement strand
TCGGCCTGGTGGTGTTCGGACGCCTGCTGCTGCGCCCGATGCTCAAGTCGGTGGCCCGGGCCAAGAGCGAAGAGCTGTTCATGGCCGCCTGCCTGCTGGTCGTGATCGGGGCGGGGCTGGTCAGCGCGCTCACTGGCCTCTCCATGGCGCTGGGCGCCTTCATCGCCGGTCTCCTCTTGGCCGAGACCGAGTACCGCCACGAGGTTGAGGTCACCATCGAGCCGTTCAAGGGCCTGCTGCTCGGCCTATTCTTCCTGTCGGTGGGAATCGGGCTCGATCTCTCCATTCTCGCCGCCCAGCCGCTGCTGGTGCTGGGCATGGCGGTGGGCCTGATCGTGCTCAACGCCTCGGTGGTGTTCGGCCTGGCCCGCCTGTTTGGCCTGCGCTCGCCGCCGGCCATTGAAGCCGGGCTGCTGCTGGCCGGAGGCGGGGAGTTCGCCTTTGTCATCCTGTCTGCCGCCATGGGGGACGGGATTGTCGACCGGGCCATCGGCCAGACGGTGCTGGTGTCCTCCACCCTCTCGATGATGTGCATCCCGCTGCTTGCGGCCCTGGGCCTCAAGCTCGGAGGCCGGAAGGTGTCGGGCGAAGGCCTCTCGCCGGAGCCGGCCCCCGTGGCGGACGGCGAGACGCCCCGCGTCCTGGTGGTGGGCTATGGCCGGGTCGGCCGGCTGGTGGGCGAGATGCTTAGCCGACACGACATCCCCTGGGTCGCCGCGGAGCGCGATCCGCGCCTGGTGGAGGCCGCGCGCCGGGCCGGCGAATCCATCTTCTTCGGCGACGCGTCGCGGCCGGAGTTTCTCAAGCGCTGCGGCCTGGAGACCGCGCCCTCCCTGGTGGTGACCATGGATGCCCCCGAGGGGGTGGAGGTGATCGTCGCCACCGCCCGCCAGATGCGGCCCGACCTGACCATCGTGGCCCGCGCCCGCGATGCCCGCCACGCCCAGAGGCTCTACGAACTGGGCGCCACCGACGCGGTGCCTGAAACGGTGGAGGCCTCGCTGCAGCTGTCCGAGGCCGTGCTGGTGGAGATCGGCGTTCCCATGGGTCTGATCATCGCCTCGATCCACGAACGCCGGGATGAATTCCGAAAATCCCTCAATCGACCCGAGGCCCTCGGCGGGCGTGTGCGCCGATACCGTCGTAACATCGAGGCCTGATGGGGCCTGGGGTCGGCGGCCGTGGGCACCGTCTTAATTCCACGGTTGGGCGAACCTGTTTTTCAATCAGTATGATATGCGCCACAGTATGACTTGAAAGAGACACAGACGCTCCTTCTTCATCGCCCGAAAGCCTTATGAAAATTGTCGGGAACCAATCATAAGGGCCGACGTTCAGGGGGTCGGTGCGACAGGGGCGCGCCAGTGGAATAGGGGCAAAGGATGTCTTTTGTGGGGTTGTCGATTGTCGAAACAAGCGCTGTTTCGCAGTCTCAGCCTGCCTGCGACGTCTCAACCGCTTTACAAGAACAGTCTGGAACTCGGCCGACGCCGACGGGCGCCGATGGCGACCGTTCGATGCGTCGAGCCCAGGTTCAATGTCAAGATTCGACACTTCGACGTCCGCCAGGCGTGTCGAAAGTGGTTCGATGGAGGGCTTTGTCCTCCGCGTCTAAGTTGATCGCTTAGGGGTTTAGTGTAGCGTCCTGGTGTCTAGTTCGCGGGTCGTAGCAGATTGGCGGTTGGTGTGGCTTCGGCGACACTTTCGCCGCGCTTCGGCCTTGTTATAAAGGTGCTGGGTCATAAGGCCGCAGCAGAGGGCAATGAGAGGGCTCTGATATGAAATTCAAACTCCTGGCGGGAGCCGCCCTGGCTGCGGTGTTCGCCGCGTCCGGCGCTTCCGCTCAAGAAGGCTGGTATGGCGCCATCGATCTTGGCTACCACTGGCCCGAAGGCATCGAGGCCACCTCGTCGAATAACGCCGCCAATGGCGCTCCCTATTCCTGGACGTTCGACCAGGAAAAGGATTGGGCTGGTTTTGCTCGTCTCGGCTATCAGCTGAACGACAATTGGCGCGTTGAACTCGAAGGTGGCTACCGTCCCGGCGACATCAAGTCGGTCCGCGGCGGCACCGGCAATTCGATCCTCGGCCTCTGCACCCCTGGTGTCCTGCGCTCGGTCGCGGCCCCCAACTGCGGCGCCCCTACCGGCCAGATCGAATCCTGGACCGTCATGGGCAACGTCCTTTACGACTTCGCCCCCGGCGCGACGCTGAACCCCTTCATCGGGGCCGGCGTCGGTATCAACCATGTTAAGCTCGACACGGTTGGACAATTCTCCACGGTGACCGGCACGATCTCCGCCGCGAACCCCGCCATCCAGAACCTGACCATCAATGACAACGATACGTCGCTCGCCTATCAGCTGATCGCCGGTCTGGCTTGGCAGGCGACCGACAAGCTGAACGTCGACCTGACCTATCGTTGGCTCGGCGGTGCGGACCTCGACTTCGCGTCGACCGGTTCGAACGCTCTGCAACCGGGCGTCTTCAGCGGCGAATACCGCGACCAATCGGTGACCGTCGGCCTGCGTTACTCCTTCGCTTCGCCGCCGCCGCCGCCTCCTCCTCCCCCGCCCCCGCCTCCTCCGCCCCCGCCGGCGTATGAAGCCAAGCAATTCATCGTCTACTTCCCGTTCGATCAGTACATCCTGACCCCGGAAGCCCAGACGGTGGTTTCGGAAGCCGCGAACTACGCCAACGCCGGCCACGCGACCCAAGTGGTTGTCGTCGGTCACACCGACTCCTCCGGTTCGCCGGCCTACAACGTCCGCCTGTCGGAACGTCGGGCCAAGGCCGTGGCTGACGCGCTCGTCGGTCAAGGCGTCGGCGCCGGCTCGCTGCAAGTCGATTGGAAGGGCGAAACCATGCTCGCCGTTCCCACCGGCGACGGCGTGAAGGAACCGCTGAACCGCCGTTCGACGATCGACATCAACTTCTAAGATCTCGATCTCGGCAGTTCGCCGAACTAAGCGAAGGGCCCGGTCGCAAGACCGGGCCCTTTTGCTATGGGGCTTGCCAATTTCGGGCCTGCCGTTCGCGGTCAATTTTCCGCGCCTGCCTTGTATTTTCCGCAACGATTTTGCATTTTCAGCCCGAAGTTGAGGGCCGGACATGTCTTGGGACGATCTCGATCGGGATAAATTTGTTGATGAGCGCACGGCGGTGGCCGCCCTGCTCGCCAGCCGGCCTCTAAGCGCTGAGGATCGCGAGGACGTCCGCCAGGAGGCCGAGGCCCTGGTCGCCTTCGCCCGCAAGGGCGCGGCCAGGCAGGGGGTCGTGGAGAGCTTCCTGCAGGAGTTCTCGTTGTCGACCCGGGAAGGCCTGGCCTTGATGTGCCTGGCCGAGGCTCTGTTGCGCACCCCCGACGAGGGAACCCGCGACCGGCTGATCGCCGAAAAGATCGCCTCGGCCGACTGGGCAAGTCACCTGGGGCAGTCCGACAGCCTGCTGGTCAACGCCTCGACCTGGAGCCTGATGCTCACCGGCAAGCTGATCGATCCCGACGAGGAGGCCCGCGCCGACCTGCCGGGCTTCATCCGCCGGCTGGCCGGACGCCTGGGCGAGCCGGTGATCCGCCAGGCCGTGGGTGCGGCGGTGAAGATCATGGGGGAGCAATTCGTCCTGGGGCGAACCATCGACCAGGCCATCAAGCGAGCGGGCGCCGACGGCTTCGTCTGCTCCTTCGACATGCTGGGGGAGGGGGCCCGCACGGCCGCCGACGCCGACAAATACGAGAAGGCCTATGCTGACGCGCTCACCGTGGTGGGCAAGCGCGCCAAGGGCGACGGGCCGGAGGCCGGTCACGGGGTCTCGGTGAAGCTCTCGGCCCTGTCACCGCGCTATGAGGCGCGCCAGGAAGACCGCGTCTGGGCCGACCTCTATCCGCGCATCCTGCGCCTCGCCAAGATCGCCGCCGACGCCAATATCAACCTGACCCTGGACGCTGAGGAAGCCGACCGCCTGGTCCTCTCCCTGAAGCTGCTGGGACGCCTGGCCGGCGAACCGGAGCTGGGAACGTGGAAAGGGCTGGGTCTGGCGGTTCAGGCCTATCAGAAGCGGGCGCCCCAGACGGTCGCCGCGGTGGCCGATATCGCGCGGGCCAGCGGGCGGCGGCTGATGGTCCGTCTCGTGAAGGGCGCCTATTGGGATTCGGAGATCAAGCGCGCCCAGGTGGGCGGCCTGCCAGGCTATCCCGTCTACACCACCAAGGCCGCCACCGACCTCTCGTACCTGGCCTGCGCCCGGGTGCTGCTGGCCGCCGCGCCGGCCCTCTATCCACAGTTCGCCACCCACAACGCCCATACCCTGGCCGCCGTGCGCCTGATGGCCCGGCAAGCCAATGTCGAACCGGAGTTCCAGCGCCTGCACGGCATGGGCGAGGCCCTTTATGCCGGGGCCGTGGACCGCTACGGTCCCATGAAGCTGCGGGTTTACGCCCCGGTCGGCGGGCACGAAGACCTGCTGCCCTACCTGGTGCGGCGCCTGCTGGAGAACGGGGCCAACACCTCCTTCGTCCACGCCCTGCTGGACGAGAAGACACCGGTGGCCATGGTCGTCGGCGATCCCATCGGCGCCGTGGAGGCCGCCGGCGGCGCGCCGCATCCGCGCATTCCGCTGCCCGTCGACCTCTATGGCCCGGCGCGCAAGAACTCGACGGGGGTGGATCTCTCCATCGCCGCCGACCGCGAGCGCCTGAGAGCCGCCGTCACCGCCCTCGATTTCCTCACCAGCCGCCCGATTGTGGCGGGCAAGGAGACCGGGACCGGCGCCAGCACGCCCCGCCTCTCGCCTGGCGCCCGCAAGCAGACGATCGGCCAGGCCTGGGACGCGAGCGACTGGGACATCGGCCAGGCCTTCGCCGCGGCGAAGGCGGCCCAACCCGCCTGGGACGCCCGGGGCGGTCACGGCCGCGCCCAGATCCTGCGCGCCATGGCGGAGGTTCTGGAGGCCCACCGCGACCGGCTGATCGCCATCTGCACGGTGGAGGCCGGCAAGATCTTCGCTGACGCCGCCGCCGAGGTGCGCGAGGCCGCCGACTTCTGCCGCTACTACGCCCACCTGGCCGAGCGCCAGTTTTCCGGCCCGGAGACCCTGAAAGGCCCCGTTGGCGAGGTGAATCAGCTTTCCCTTCACGGAAGGGGCGTCTTCGCCTGCATCAGTCCGTGGAACTTCCCGCTGGCCATTTTCACCGGCCAGATCGCCGCGGCGCTCGCCGCCGGCAACGCGGTTGTGGCCAAGCCCGCTGAGCAGACCCCGCTGATCGCCGCCGAGGCCGTCCGGCTTTTCCATAAGGCTGGCCTGCCCGCCGATGTGCTCCACCTGCTGCCCGGCGACGGCGCTGTGGTGGGAGCGGTCATCGTCGCCCACCCGGCCTGCGCGGGCGTCGCCTTCACCGGCGGCACCGACACCGCCTGGGCGATCAACCGCACACTGGCGGCCCGGCCCGGTCCAATTGTGCCCTTCATCGCCGAGACCGGCGGCCTCAACGCCATGTTCGTCGACACCACCGCCCTGCGCGAGCAGGTGATCGACGACGTCATCAACTCCGCCTTCGGATCGGCCGGCCAGCGCTGCTCGGCCCTGCGCATCCTGTTCGCCCCGCGCGAAACCGCCGACCAGTTGATCGAGGGCCTGGCCGGGGCCATGGACGCTCTGGTGCTGGGGGACCCCGCCGATCCGTGTACGGACATAGGCCCGGTGATCGACGAGGACGCGCGCGCTGTCCTTGAGGCTCACCTGGCGCGGCTGACTGGGGAGGCCAAGGTGCTTCGCCGGATGACGGCCCCCGACACCGGTGTCTTCTTCGCCCCGACTCTGGCGGAGATCCCGTCCTCGGCCTTCCTGCAGAAGGAGGTGTTCGGGCCGGTCCTGCACGTCGTCCGTTACGACGCCGCCAAGCTGGAGGCGGCCGCCGGTCCCCTGGCCGCCGCCGGCTACGGCCTGACGCTCGGAATCCACAGCCGTATCGAGGGCTTCGCCGACCAGGTCCGAGCCGCCGTGCCCGCCGGCAACGCCTATGTGAACCGCTCGATGATCGGCGCCGTGGTCGGCGTCCAGCCCTTCGGCGGCGAGGGGCTGTCGGGGACCGGGCCCAAGGCCGGCGGACCGCATGCCCTGCTGCGCTATGCGGTGGAGCGGGCGGTGAGCGTCAATATCGCCGCCCAGGGCGGTGACCCGGCGCTTCTGAACCTCAGCTGAGGCCCCTGACCCGGGCCTAGCCCCAGACCAGGATCCACAAGCCGATGGCGGCGAAGGCGACGGCCGCGGCGATGCGGATGGCCTTCAGCGGCAGCTTGGTGGCCGCCGCGTCGCCCAGGAACACCGCGGGCGTGTTGGCCAGCATCATCCCGAAGGTGGTGCCCGCCGCCACGATGGCGACCTCATGGAACCGCGCGCCCAGGGCGACGGTGGCCACCTGGGTCTTGTCGCCCATCTCCACGAAGAAGAAGGCCACCACGGTAGTCCAGAAGATCGAGGCGCCGGCCCGCTCTCGCGGCGCGTCCTTGTCCTCGAAGGTGTCGGGAACCAGCGCCCATCCGGCGAAGGCGATGAAGGCCAGGCCCAGGACCCACTTCATCCACGGACCGTCGAAGAAGGATCCGGCCACCGAGCCGATGCTGGCGGCCAGGGCGTGGTTGGCGATGGTGGCGACGAAGATCCCCAGCAGGATGGGGACGGGCTTGCGGAACCGCGCGGCCAGCAGGATGGCCAGCAGCTGGGTCTTGTCGCCGACTTCGGCGATGGCCACGAGGCCGGTCGAAACGAGAAAGGCTTCCATGGGATAGGCGTCCGGGCGGGGTCGGGCACAACCAATGGCTTTCCGCGCCGCCGACCCCGCAAAAGGACAGCACACGAAAGCCAAAAGTCTCGCCAAGCTCAATCGCCGGACGCGCCATGCTCGGGTGGGAAAACCCGTCGCAAGTCTGTTGACGCGTCCCCTGCTGGAACCGCAGGCGGCTACTCCCCAGTGACGGCGTGGGGATAGGTCGACGGATGTTTGGGTGCAAGGAGAAACTGCTCGCGCGGCAGGCGAGATCATTTGTCACACTGTCGTGAGCAATCGTCCCCAGGGGGTCTGGAAAGCCTTGCCGATCAATCCCCGGAGAGCGAGGTTAAGACCTCGTTAACGAAAAAGCCTGGGGACGCGTCCATTCCCCCCGTTGACGAGTCATTAGCATCAGCCCCCATATGCTGCGTGTCTGGGGCGAGCGACCACTAGATGTAGGGCTTGCCGTGTTGGGGCGGTTCTCAGACCGAAGCGCCTGATAGTTATGGATTTTGGATCATGAGCAGCAGTGAAGCGGTTTTACGGACGGTCTCGGAAGCCGGCGCGGCGGCCCCGGAACGGGCCGATCGACCGCAGCTGCAGCTGGTCCGCAAGGTGGAGGTGGACCGGTCGCGGGACGCCCTGCTGACTGACTTCGGCAAGACCACCCTGGAAGACCGCTACCTGCTGCAGGGTGAGTCCTACCAGGACATGTTCGCCCGCGTCGCCACGGCCTATGCCGACGACGCCGACCACGCCCAGCGGGTCTATGACTACATCTCGAACCTCTGGTTCATGCCCTCGACCCCGGTGCTGTCCAACGGAGGCGCCGATCGCGGCCTGCCGATCTCCTGCTTCCTGAACGCGGTCGGCGATTCGCTGGACGGCATCCAGAGCGTCTGGAACGAGAACGTGGCGCTCGCCTCCAACGGCGGCGGCATCGGCACCTATTGGGGCGGCGTCCGCTCCATCGGCGAGAAGGTGAAGGGCGCGGGCCAGACCAGCGGCATCATCCCCTTCATCCGCGTGATGGACAGCCTCACCCTGGCCATCAGCCAGGGCTCCCTGCGCCGCGGCTCGGCGGCGGTGTACCTCGACATTCACCACCCGGAGATCGAGGAGTTCCTGGAAATCCGGAAGCCTTCTGGCGACTTCAACCGCAAGTCCCTGAACCTGCACCACGGCATCTCCATCAGCGACGCTTTCATGGAATGCGTCCGCGACGGCGAGATGTTCGGCCTGCGCTCGCCCAAGACCGGCGAGGTGGTCAAGGAAGTCGACGCCCGCAGCCTGTGGCAGAAGATCCTCGAGATCCGCCTGCAGACCGGCGAGCCCTACCTGATCTTCTCCGACACCGTGAACCGCTCCATGCCGCAGCATCAGCGCGACCTGGGCCTGAAGGTCCGGCAGTCGAACCTTTGCTCGGAGATCATGCTGCACACGGGCGTCGATCACCTGGGCAACGACCGCACGGCGGTCTGCTGCCTCTCCTCGGTCAATGCCGAGAAGTTCCTGGAATGGCGCGACCACCCGACCTTCATCGAGGACGTCATGCGTTTCCTCGACAACGTGCTGCAGGACTTCATCAACCGCGCCCCGCCGGAGATGAAGAACGCCGTCTACGCCGCCACCCGCGAGCGCTCGGTGGGTCTCGGCCTCATGGGCTTCCACACCCTGCTCCAGGCCCAGAACGTGCCCTTCGAAAGCGCGCTGGCCAAATCCTGGAACATGCGTCTTTTCAAGCACCTGCGCCGCCAGTGCGACGCGGCCTCCCGCACGCTCGCCGCCGAGCGCGGCCCGTGCCCGGACGCCGCCGACATGGGGGTCATGGAGCGCTTCAGCCACAAGCTGGCCATCGCCCCCACCGCCTCGATCTCGATCATCTGCGGCGGCACCAGCGCCGGGATTGAGCCGATCCCGGCCAATATCTACACCCACAAGACCCTGTCGGGCTCGTTTGCGGTGAAGAACCCCTACCTGGAGCGTCTGCTCGAGGAAAAGGGCCAGAACACCGCGGCCATCTGGGACTCGATCCTGGAGAACGAGGGCTCGGTCCAGCACCTGGAATGCCTCTCGGCCGACGACAAGGACGTCTACAAGACCGCCTTCGAGCTGGACCAGCGCTGGGTGGTGGAACTGGCCGCCGACCGCACGCCGGATATCTGCCAGTCGCAGTCGGTGAACATCTTCCTGGCCGGCGACGTGGATAAGTGGGACCTGCACATGCTGCACTGGCAGGCCTGGGAACGCGGCTGCAAGTCGCTCTACTACATGCGCTCCAAGTCGGTTCAGCGCGCCGCCCACGCCGGTGGCGAGGGGCTGGTCATGGTCGATATGGGACCTATCGAAAAGACAGATTACGACGAGTGCCTCGCTTGCCAGTAGAACCCTGGCGCCAAACTCCGATAGCTGCGTTATCGTTAATGAACTAACGGCGCAGCGCCTGGGGTGGGTATGCGGTTTCTGAGCGTGACGGCTG
The DNA here is from genome assembly GCA_043749525.1 of Phenylobacterium sp. GTDB lineage: Bacteria > Pseudomonadota > Alphaproteobacteria > Caulobacterales > Caulobacteraceae > Phenylobacterium. The sequence goes on along the minus strand of JAYVDG010000420.1, from coordinate 2,388 downwards.
TGGTGATCGGGTGTGCGGCGACCACCGCCGCGCTCGGCGCCGCCGTCTTCCCCGCGCCGAAGGTCGAAAGTTCTCCGGGGGATCAGGTCTTCCAGGAGAGCTGGCAGGACCTGAGGACCGCCGTCTTCGCCAAGACCGACGCCGTCGCCGCCGATTTCAACGCGCCGGCCCCCGAGCTCGCCACCATGGACCGGCCGACGGTCCAGGCGGGCCTCGAACCCGCCTTCAGCCAGCCGGCCTATACCGGCACGCCGTTGGACCGCACAAACGCCCTGGCCAGCGAGACCTATGTGCCCGGCCAAGGCGTCGCCCGCTGGAAGGTCAGCGAGGTGGCCTTCGCGCGGCCGGCCCAGGGCGCGATCGACGCCCTGCGGGTGTCCGTCGGCCAGATCGCCCGCACGCCCGGCGCCCTGCCGCCACGGCTGGGGCAGACCGCAGCCGTGGACAACGCCGCCTATGAGGTCAGCTACACCCGCGGCTGGCCGAACCTGCTGGCCATGGACGCCGGTCAGTTCGACTTGGACGTCACCCCCCACGCCGGGGTCGGCATCTCCAATGCCGGCGGCGAGGCCGAGGCCGGCGCCATGGTCCGCCTGCGCAGGAAGGCGCAGGGCTGGGCCAGCAATCTGGGGGTCAGCGACGGCGCGCGATTCGGCGACCAGGGTCGCTGGTACCTGTTCGCCGCCGCCAGCGGCCGCGCCGTGGGCCTGAACGTCCAGCGCACCAACGGCGACTGGAGCAATCGGGGACTTTCCACCGACGCCTCCAGCGCCCTGATCAACGATATCCAGGCCGGAATTGGCTGGCGTAAGGGTTCTGTCCAGGCGTCCCTGGCCTGGATGCGGCGCAAGGTGAAGGCGGCCAACACCCTGATGGGGTGGGACCGCCGCGACGACTCGATGGTCGCGGTCACCGTGTCCATCAAGCCTAGGCGCTGATCTTGCAGGGAATAATTCAACCAGCTGGGGTGTGGCGGTTAAGCACGGGAACCGAATTTCCCGTTGCGTCCTTCTCCAGGCGTGGAAGGATGTCGCCAGGCCGCCCGCTTGGCGACGCGGCAAGGGGAGTAGGCCTTATGAGGTCGATGGCTGGGCTGGCCACCGTCTTCGGAATTTGCGGCGGGATGTGCGCGACGAGCGCCTTCGCGCAGACGACGTCGCTCACCCTGGAGTCCGGCGCTGCGCAGCTGATGAGCGCGGCTTTCGATCCCAAGGCCTATACGCCGCGCAGCGGCGCCGGCGACCCCATCGCCAACCTGCTTGACCGCGAGACCTATACGGCCGCCGGGCCCGTGCGCTGGGATAACAGCAAGATCACCCTTGGCGACAACGGCGTGGCGGTCGATTCCCTGCGGCTTTCGGTGGGGGGAACCCTGCGCACGTCGGGCGGCCTGCCGATCAATGTCGACCGCGCGGAACTCCAGAACCAGGCCTATGAGATCGCCGTCACCCGCGACTGGCCCGACGCGGTCAGCTTCGCCACCGACCGCTACGACGTCTCTCTCTCGCCCCACGCCGGGGTCGGAATGTCCAGCGCCGGCGGCTCGGCTGAGGCGGGCGCCATGCTCACCTTGGGCCAGAAGGCCTCCGACGGCCTGAAGTCCCGTCTGGGCGCCATGGGCGTCCGCGATGGGGCGGCCTTCGGCAATGAGGGCCGCTGGTACCTGTTCGCCGCCGCCAGCGGCCGGGCGGTGGGCCTCAACATGCAGCGCAACAACGGCGACTGGAACGGCGCAGGCTGGTCCACTGACCCGTCCAGCGCCCTCATCGGCGACGCTCAGCTCGGTGTCGGCTGGCGCAAGGGGGCCATGCAGACCTCCTTCGGCTACATCCACCGCGAGGTGAAGGGCCAGCACATGGTCTGGGGCCAGGACACCAAGGACGACTCGATGGTCGCCTTCTCGCTCTCCGTCAAACCGCGCCACTAGATCACTGGCGTGATCTAGACTCCTGCTGGAGCGGAATGCGGGCGGGGTCCCCACTTTTCCTCACCCCGCTCGGGCCTCTCAGCCTTCCCAGCCCTCCTGGAAGCCCATGCGGTCCTTCCACAGGCCATGCAGGCGCGGATCGATATCCACCCGCCGCACCACATCCCCCATCTTCGGCGCCACCTCGTAGAACCGCTTGCGGCGGGGCCGGAACCGGGTGACGGCGGCGACATAGAGGTCGAGCACCGTCAGCTCGTCGCCCAGGATGTAGCGGCCGGGGGTCACCTGGCTGTCCATGATCCCCCAGCAGTCCGAAATGCGGCTCAGCACGCGTTCGTCCAGGGCTGCGTGACCGGCTGGATCGGGGACTAGGCGCGAGGGATCGTCCTTCACCCAGTAGAGCGAGTAGATCGCCGAGGAGACGAAGGACATCCAGCGCAGGAACTGGGCCCGCTTCGGAT
>JAYVDG010000419.1:0-4451 GCA_043749525.1 Phenylobacterium sp. | reverse complement strand
ATCTGGGCCATGGAAACGGGGTTCGGCGCGGTGATGGGCGACTTCGACGTCATCCGCTCCATGGCGACCCTGGCCTCTGAAGGCCGCCGCCAGCAGTTTGCCGAAGATCAGCTGATGGCCGCCCTGCAGATCATCGGATCGGGCGAGTTCTCGCGGGCCCAGCTGCGCGGCTCCTGGGCCGGCGCCATGGGCCAGACCCAATTCATCCCGACGAGCTTCCTCTCCACCGCCGTGGACGGCGACGGGGACGGGCGGCGCGACGTCTGGGGCTCCAGCGCCGATGCGCTCGCCTCGGCGGCTAACCTGCTGGCCAAGGGCGGCTGGCAGCGCGGCCAGGGCTGGGCCCGCGAGGTCACCGTGCCGGACGGCTTCGATTACAGCCTGACCGAGGGCCCGCGCGAGGTTCCCGACTGGTGGGCTCAGCAGGGCGTGCGCCGCACCGACGGCCTGCCCTGGGGCGCCGCCGACCAGGCCGCCAAGGCCATGCTGATCGCCCCCACCGGGGCGCAGGGGCCCGCCTTCCTGCTGTTCCCCAACCACTTCGTGATCCGCAAGTACAACAACGCCACCACCTATGCGCTGGGCGTCGGCCTGCTGGCCGACCGGTTCGGCGGCATGGGCGGGGTGATTAAGCCCTGGCCCTATGAGAGCGCGCTCTCCATCGGCGACCGCATCGTCACCCAGCGGGCGCTCGCCCAGCTCGGCTTCGATCCGGGCCAGCCGGACGGGGTGGTGGGGGTCAATACCCGCAACGCCCTGCGCACCTGGCAGAAGTCGCGCGGGCTGACAGCGGACGGCTACCTGTCCCAGGACATGGTAAGGCGCCTGAAGACTGAGGCCAACATTCTCTGAGAGACTTTAGAGTGGTCGCGTGACGGGCGCCAAAACCGGCGACCACTTTTGGCTGTCACGCTCCGCGTTAGAGCGACCCCTCGTCGCTCTTCTCCAGGGTCGCCATGGCCGAGTCGGCCTGGGTCGCCGGCTTGGGATCGGCGTTGGCCAGTTGGCGGTTCTGGAAGGCGTAGGCCAGCATGGCCAGCATCATGACCATATTCAGCACGAAGGGTGCGGCGTGGATGCGCTCGTAGAGCAGCACGAACAGCGGCGCGAGCACCACGTTGACCCCGTTCACCGCGGCGATGGCGCCGGCGGCCCGGGCCTGTTCATGCATGCCGACGGCTAGGGAGGAGCCGGCCGTGAAGCCCGGCCGCGCCAGACCAAAGCCCAGGCTTGAGATGGCGTAGCCCGCCACCACGGCGGCGTAGCTGGGCTGGAAGGCGACGATCAGATTGCCCAGCGCCGCCACCGCCACGCCCCAGCGCAGCAGTTGGCGCGGGGTCATCTCGAACATGCGGATGATCCCCCACTGGGAGAGCAGGCCCGCCATGGCGCCGAACATCATGGCGATGGCGATGAAGCCTTGGGCCTCGGTCGGCGACTTGCCAAGCTTGTCGATGATCAGGAAGCCCAAGGTCTGGCCCTGGGCGGTCTGGCAGACCGCGACGATAAAGCCGTAGATCAGGAAGGGCTTCAGGCGCGGGTCGCGCCACATGGGCGTCTACTTGCCCTTCGCGTCGGCCTTGGCGTCCATGGTCGGCGCCATCTTCACCGGCTGGACGGGCATGTGCTGGCTTTCCGGCAGCAGCTTCCACACGACCACCAGCATCGAGATGGCGATCAGCGAGAACATCGCCATGGGACCCGCCAGACCGATGAAGGGCAAGATGAACAGCGGCGCGAGGAACGGCCCGATGACGGTGCCCAGGCCAAAGGCGCCGGCCAGGCTGGACATGGCCGTGGTGCGCTCGGCCACCGGGGTATGCTCGGCCACATAGGCCTGGGTCGCCGGATTGGACGCCGCCCCGAACAGGCCAAACAGGGCGCGGGCGAACAGGAAGAGGACGAAGATCACCATCGGCGCGGCAAGCTTGTGCAGGCCCGCGCTGACCACCAGGGCGCAGGCGGCCATGGAGATGGCGAACCCGGTCAGCCCCACCAGCATCAGCGGCTTGCGGCCATAGCGGTCCGACGTTCGGGCCCAGTAGGGCGAGGAACCCGCCCACAGCAGGGCCGACAGCGAGAAGACGCCGGCCACCAGGAAGTCGGGGATGCCGATGGAGCGGCCGATGGCCGGCAGCACCGAGATCATGCCCGTATTGCCCATGGCGGTGACGAGGGAGACGCCGAAGATGATCGCGAACGACGACTTGGGCAGGCTGACGGGCACGGACGCTGTCATGGGCATGATCGGCTGTTACGCCGCGCCGAGGGGCGACGAAACCCCCTAAATCCTCACCGGGCATTAAGCATTAACGGGGATGCTCCGGGCAATTCGCCCTAGGACCGTCTCGCATGTTTCAGATCATCGGCATCGTGTTGCTCTTCGGCCTGGTGTTCGGCAGCTACATCATGTCGGGCGGCAATATGGGCGTCATCCTGCACGCCGCGCCTCACGAGATGATGGCCATCGGCGGCGCGGGCGTCGCCAGCTTCCTGATCTCCAACTCGATGACCGTGGTGAAGGCCTCGGGCTCTGGCCTGGCCAAGGTGTTCGCCGGGCCCAAGTGGAAGGCCTCGGACTATCGCGACCTGCTTTCCTTGTTGTTCCTGCTGACCAAGACCATGAAGTCCAAGGGCGTCATCGCCCTGGAAAGTCACATCGAGAACCCCAAGGACTCCTCGATCTTCTCGCGCTTCCCGAAGGTGACGAAGGACCACTTCGCCGTCGACTTCATCTGCGACACCCTGCGGATGATGACCATGAACCTCGAAGACCCGCACCAGGTCGAGGACGCCATGGAAAAGCAGCTGGAGAAGCACCACCACGAATCGATCGCCCCGGCCGGCGCCCTGCAGAGCCTGGCCGACGCCCTGCCCGCGCTCGGCATCGTCGCCGCCGTGCTGGGGGTCATCAAGACCATGGGCGCCATCACCGAACCCCCGGAAATCCTGGGCGAGATGATCGGGGGCGCGCTCGTCGGCACCTTCCTCGGCGTGTTCCTGGCCTATGGCCTGGTGGGTCCCTTCGCGACCCGCCTGAAGGAGATCATCGAGGAGGAAGCCTCCTACTACCGCATCATCCAGTCGGTGCTGGTGGCCCACCTGCACGGCAACGCCGCCCAGATCTCGGTGGAAATCGGCCGCGGCAGCGTCCCGTCCGGCGCCCAGCCCAGCTTCCTGGAACTTGAAGAAGCGCTCTCGGCGATCCCGAACGAGGCCTGATGCTCGCGGTTTAGCGCCGCTCAGGTCCGAGCGGGCTCACCCGGTTCACGTGGCCCATCTTGCGTCCCGGCTTGGCGTCGCGCTTGCCGTAGAGGTGTAACCTCGTCTCCGGCTCGCCGGCATATTTCAGCCAGGCGTCCACCTCGTCCCCCAGCAGGTTCAGCATCTCCACGCGGGCGATGGCCGCCGTGGGCCCCAGCGGCCAGCCGGCGATGGCGCGGATGTGCTGTTCGAACTGGTCGACCTCGCAACCGTCCATGGTCCAGTGCCCGGTGTTGTGCACCCGGGGCGCGATCTCGTTGACCAGCAGCCGGCCGTCGGCCAGCTCGAACAGCTCGATCCCGATCACGCCGACATAGGCTAGGCCGGTCAGCACCTGGGCGGCGATCCGCTCGGCCTGTTCGGCCAGGGCCGCACTGACGACGGCCGGCGCCATGGAGCGGCGCAGGACGCCGTTCTCGTGATGGTTCTCGGCCATGGGATAGATGGCCAGCTCCCCGTCGCGACCGCGCGCGGCGATCACCGACAGTTCGCGTACGAAGTCGGCGGGGGCCTCCAGGATCACCGGCTTGCCGCCGAGCAATTCGAAGACCGCTGCGGCCTCGGCGGCGTGCTCCACCCAGCGCTGGCCCTTGCCGTCATAGCCCTCGCGCCGCGTCTTCATCAGCGCCGGCGCGCCGATCTGGGCCATGGCGGCCACAGCGCTCTGCGCGCTGTCGGCTGAGGCGAAGGCGACGGTGGGCACGCCGATGGAATTGAGGAAACTCTTCTCCTCCACCCGGTCCTGGGCGACGGCCAGGGCCCGCGCATTGGGGGCCACCTCCACGTCCTGAGCGGTCAGGTGGGCGACGGCTGAGGCCGGCACGTTCTCGAACTCGAAGGTCACCAGGCTGGCCACGGCGGCCAGGGCCTCCAGGGCGCGGGGTTCATCATAGGCGCCGCGCACGGTGTGGGCCGCGACCCGGCCGGCCGGCGCGTCGGGGGCGGGCTCCAGGATCGCCACGTCGAAGCCCAGCCTTGCCGCGGCCTGGGCCAGCATGCGGCCCAGCTGGCCCCCGCCGAGGATTCCAATGGTTTCGCCCGGCGCCAGGGGGAGGATGGCCATGGAAAACTAGTCCTCGACGGTTTCTGAAACGGCCTGGCTGTGGCGCGCCCGGTGATCGGCCAGGCGCTGGGCCAGGGCCGGATCGGACAGGGCCAGGATCTGGGCGGCCATCAGGCCGGCGTTC
>JAYVDG010000418.1:0-4478 GCA_043749525.1 Phenylobacterium sp. | reverse complement strand
TGATGTCGCCGCGATAGGAGGGCAGCTCGACGCCGTCGATGGTCTCCACCGGAGACGAGCGCGGCTTGGCGAACTGGCCGGCCATGCGCCCCACCTTCACCACCGGCTTGCCGCCGGCGAAGGTCAAGACGACAGCCATCTGCAGGATCAGGCGGAAGGTGTCGCGGATGTTGTCGGCGTGGAATTCCTTGAAGCTCTCGGCGCAGTCGCCGCCCTGCAGGAGGAAGGCGCGGCCCTCGGCGACCTCGCCCAGCAGGGTCTTCAGACGACGCGCCTCACCGGCGAACACCAGGGGCGGCATGCCGCGCAGGGTCTGTTCCACACCGGCCAAGGCCGCCGCATCCGGATAGTCGGTGGGCAGGTGCTTGGCGGGCTTGGCTCTCCAGGAGGCCGGCGTCCAATGTTCGGTCATCTCAACAACTCCGTCCCCGCCTTGTCTCGCGGGCCGGCGTTCTTACTCCGAGAACACCGCCGCCGTCGATGGCCGCAGAGCCACAGACGCACGGACTTTCGCAGGCGCAGGTTGCCGTTGCAGGGCCGCGCAAGCCAGGGCGGCCAGGGAACCCACCGCCAGCCACCACTCCTGCCACACGCCGAAGGAGACCGCGCTGAAGGTCAGATAAGCGATGGCGGTGGCGCCCGAGATGGCCAGGGCGGGATCGCGGGACTTGCGGCTCATCCCCGACAGCAGGGCGACCCAGAAGACGGCGGCGGCCATGGCCCCGATCAGGCCGAGCTCCAGCCAGATCTGCAGAGCCGAGTCATGGGGGTGCAGCCTGATGCCGGGGCTGAACATGCGGCTGGCGTCGACGCCCCAGCCGCGCAGGGGGTGGTCGCCGATCCAGTCGGCGGCGTGACGCCAGTAGCCCATGCGCTGCGACCAGGAGAGCGACACGTCCTTCTCCAGCACCTCGTACCAGCCCGCGCGCCGCACGCCCCAGACAATGGCGGGCGCGCCCAGGAAAAACACCGCGCCCAGCGCGCCCAGGGCACGTGGCCCCCAAGTCGGCCAGGCCGCCACGGCCAGGCCCGCCACTACGGCGGTGACCAGCGCCAGGAGCGGGGCGTCATAGCCCAGGGTCACGCTGGGGACGATCAGGCCCAGGACCATCGGCGCGATCAGCCATGGCGCGCCGATCACCCGAACGGCGGCCAGGGCGGCGGCCGGGGCCAGCATGGCCAGGATGAAGAGGCCCTGGGCGGCGTTGGCGACCCCCAGGTCGGGTCTGATCGGGTCATGGATGGCGTCGCGGACCGCGCGATAGAGCCCCGCCCCGGTCAGGCCCTCGATCAGCATCACCCCCCCCAGCACGGCGGTCCCCCAGGCCAGGACGCGCAGGGCCACGGTGCGGGGACCGGGCGCGGCGGCTCGGGCCGCGCAGATGGCGGCGAAGAACACCACCGTCTCGGCGATCAGCTTGGCGGCGGTGGAATCTCCCAAGCCTTGCGCGGTGAACGGGCTCCAGGCCGAGGAGCCGGCGGCCCACAGCACCAGAGTCACGATGGCGATCCCGACCGGCCGGTCCTCCTCCTCGATCCGCAGGGCGGGCAAGGTCAGCACGCCCATGATGGTGAGCAGGGGCGCGAAGGCGAGCGGCGCCAGCCAGCCGATGATCGGGGTCAGCGCGAATCCGCCCGCCACCACCCAGCCGCACCAGGCGGCGAGCTTGGGTCCTGGCTGGGGGGTCCGGCTCACGCGGCGCTCAGGCCGGCCGGCACATACTTCTCGCGCATGGTCACCAGCTCTTCGGCCAGGGTCGGATGGACGGCGCAGGTGGAATCCCACTGGGCCTTGGTCACCCCCATCTTCACGGCGATGGCGGCCATCTGGATGATCTCCGGAGAGTCCGGCCCCACCACGTGGCAGCCGACGATTTTCTGGCTGTCCTGGGCCACCACCAGCTTGATCAGGCAGCGGTCGTCGCCGCCGTAGAAGGTGGTCTTCATCGGCCGGAAGCGGGACAGGTAGATATCGACCTTGCCGTGCTCGTGGCGCGCGTCGGCCTCCGACTGGCCCACAGAGCCCACCGGCGGCTGCGAGAACACCGCCGAGGCCACCATGTCGTGATCGAAGCTGGTGGGGTTGTTGTAGAACTCGGTCTGGGAGAAGGCCGCCCCCTCGCGGATCGCCACCGGGGTCAGGTTGATGCGGTCGGTGACGTCGCCGACAGCCCAGATGTTGTCGACATTGGTCTTAGAGAACTTGTCCACCATCACCGCGCCGCTGTCGGCCAGCTTCACGCCCGCGGCCTCCAGGCCCAGGCCCTTGGTGTGCGGCTTGCGGCCGGTGGCGAACATCACCTGCTCGGTGACGACATCGAGGCCGCTGGACATGTGATTGACCAGGCCGGCCACGGTCTTCTCGATGCTGGCGTGCTCGCAGCCCAGGATGATCTTGATGCCGCGCTTCTTCATCTCCTCGGCCAGATGGCTGCGCACATCGTCGTCGAAGCCGCGCAGGATATTGGCGCCCCGATAGACCAGGGTGGTGTCCACCCCCAACCCCGCGAAGATCCCGGCGAACTCCACGGCGATATAGCCGCCGCCGGCGATCATGATCGACTTGGGCAGCTGCGGCAGGTGGAAGGCCTCCTCCGAGGTGATGGCGTGCTCGATCCCCGGCAGATCGGCCGGGCTCCAGGGCCGGCCGCCGGTGGCCACCAGAATCTTGTCGGCGGTCACCGTGGTGTCCTTGCCGACGATCTCGACGGTGTGGGCGTCCTTCAGGGTGGCGCGGGCATGGACCAGTTCGGCGCCGGCATTGGCCAGGTTGGTGACGTAGATCCCCGACAGCCGGGCGATCTCCCGGTCCTTGGCCTCCAGGAACTTGGACCAGTCGAAGGTCGATTGGCTGGGGGACCAGCCATAGCCCTCCGCGACCTTGGCGTAGCTGGCGAACTCCGAGGCGTAGACCATGAACTTCTTGGGCACGCAGCCGCGGATGACGCAGGTGCCGCCGACCCTATGTTCCTCGGCCACCGCCACCTTGGCGCCGGACATGGCGGCCAGCCGCGCGGCGCGCACGCCGCCCGAACCCGCGCCGATGACGAAGAGATCGTAGTCGTAGGTCGCCAAGAGAAACTCCTTCGAAGCGCTGCCGCTAGAAATGGCGAACGGATCGCCCGGCGGGAACACGTCAGCTCAAATAAACCTACGGCTCTACAGAGACGACGCCGTCGGCGGTTCCCACCAGGGCGAGGTCGGCCAGGTCCAGGAACAGGCCGTGGTCCACCACCCCGGTGACGCTCTTCAGCGCCGCGGCCAATAGGGCCGGCTCCTCGATACGCCCGCAGGCGGCGTCATAAATCACATTGCCGCCATCGGTGCGGACGGGTGCGCCGTCCTTCATCCGCAGGCGGGGGGCCACGCCCAGGTCGCACTCGGTCAGCGCGTCGCAGATGCGCAGCATGGTGGTCTCGTGCCCGAACGCCACCACCTCGATGGGCAGGGGGAACTTGCCCAGCAAGGGCACGCGCTTGGCGGTGTCGGCGATGACCACGCAGCGTTTGGACGCCTCCCAGACCAGCTTCTCCCGCAGCAGGGCCGCCCCGCCGCCCTTGATCAGGGACAGGGCCGGACCGATCTCGTCGGCGCCGTCCACGGTGAGGTCGATGGATCTCGCCTCGCCCAGCTCCTTCAGGCGGATGCCCAGGCTGGCGGCCAGTTCGGCGGTGGCGAGCGAGGTCGAGACCGCCACGATGTCCAGCCTGCGGGCGGCCAGCGCCTTCACGAACCAGGCCGCGGTGGAGCCGGTGCCCAGGCCCACGGTCATGCCGGCTTCGACAAGGGCCGCGGCGGCCTCGCCGGCGGCGCGCTTCTGATCGTCTGCGTTCATGGCTTTGACATAGGCGAAGGCTGGATGTCCCGCACCGCTATTTCTTGGCCTTCTGGGCGATCTTCATGGCCCGGAAGCGCGCGGCCCAGCCGTCCTTGTTCTGCTGCGGCGCGCGTGAGAGGGCCAGCGCGTCGGCCGGCACGTCGGCGGTGACCACCGAGCCAGAGCCGGTCATGGCGCCCGCGCCCACCGTCACGGGCGCCACGAGGGCGCTGTTGGAGCCGATGAAGGCGTTCTCGCCAATGTGGGTGTCGTATTTGTCGAAGCCGTCATAGTTGCAGAAGATGGTGCCGGCCCCGATGTTGGCGCGCGCCCCCACCGTGCCGTCGCCCAGATAGGACAGGTGGTTAGCCTTGGCGCCCGCGCCGACCTTGACCTTCTTCACCTCGACGAAGTTGCCGATGTGGGCCTCCTCGCCGATGTCAGCGCCGGGCCGCAGGCGGGCATAGGGACCGATCAGGGCGCCGGCGCCCACCTTCGCCCCCTCCAGGTGGCTGAAGGCGCGGATCACCGCCCCGGTCTCCACCGCCACCCCGGGTGCGAAGACCACGAACTGCTCGACCTGCACGCCCGGCGCAAGCTGGGTGTCCCAGCTGAAGTGCACCGTCTCCGGCGCCGCCATGGCCACGCCGTGGGCCAGGAA
>JAYVDG010000417.1:0-4483 GCA_043749525.1 Phenylobacterium sp. | reverse complement strand
TGATCCCTGACCTCAGTCGTGGGCCGCCGTGAAAGCCGCGCCGCCTCGGACACCGACACGACGCCGCCACCGCGCTTCGCCAGTTCGGCAGCGACCTTGTCCAGATCGCCGCCGGAGGCCGCGGCGAGCAGGGCCTGACGCGCCTGCATCGTACGGGCTCGCAATGCCGGCGCCACCGGATCCAGCACCACGACACCCCCGATCGTCTCGGCTGGGGAGGACCGGCGCAGGATCGCGCGCTGGCCGGCGTAGGCGATCACGGGGGCGGAGAACCGCAGCTGCGCCAGCCCGCGCCCGCCCGGCGCGATCGCGCTCGCGCCGATCAGGCGCAACTTGGCGATGTCCTGCCGCGCGCCCCACATCACCCGGACCTCGTCGGTCGACCTGAGTGGTCGGGTGCAATCGGGTGAGAGGGTGAATTCGACATCGGTCAGCAGGGCGGCTTGGTAGACGCCCGGCGCGCACAGGACCTCGCCGACCTTTACGTCCTCGGAGGATAGGCCGCGCAGACCTGCCGCCACCCGGCCGCCGGGATGGGCGACCCCGGTGGCCTGCCCGTGGACCTGCAGTTGGCGCAGGCTGACCCTTCGCCCCGACGGCTGCAGCACGGCGTCTCCGCCCGTCTTCAGCGCGCCCCCCTGCAGCGTGCCGGTGGCGACCGTGCCGGCGCCGGTGATGCTGAACACGCGGTCCAGGGGCAGGTAGGCGCCGGGCAGGGAATCGGCGCGCGGACTTCGGGCGGCCAAGGCCTGTATCTCATCGTGCAGCCTATCCAGACCGATGCCCGTCGTCGATGAGCAGAACACCATTGGTTCGCCAGCCAGGAAGGTCCCGCCGAGCTCGCCCCGGATCTGGGTCTGGACCGCGGGCCAGGCGTCCGGCGTCAGCAGATCCGCCTTGGTGACCGCAATGACCCCGGTTCGCAGGCCCAGCAGGCCCGCGATGCGCAGATGTTCCCAGGTCTGCCTGCCGAACCCCTCGGTGGCTGAGATGACCACTAGGGCGGCCCGCGCCCCCGTGGCGCCCATGACCATGGCCCGGATGAAGTCCTCGTGGCCTGGTGCGTCGAGGAAGTCGACGGCGGCCCCGGGATAGTCCCGCCAGGCGAAGCCGAGGGCGATCGAGAGCCCCCGCGCCCGTTCCTCAGGAAGGCGGTCGGTCTCGATCCCCGTCAGCGCCCGGACCAGCGCGGTCTTGCCATGATTGACGTGGCCGATCACCGCCAGGCTGAAGGGCGCCGTGTTCATCACCTGGCGGGTCTCGTGGCTCGAACGCCCATGGAACGTCCCTACGTCGAACCGCGCCCGACGTCATCCGGCTCCGCTTGCCACTGCTCTTTCGAGCTCTGTACAGTCCGAGATCGACAGGGAGACACACCGTCGCGCTCAAGGTCCCCCAGATCGGCAATCCAGACCCGCGCCGCCGCCTGCCGGCGGTGGGAACCATTTGCGACGACCCCGCCGCCCATCCGCTGAACACCCTGTACGGGCCGACCGCCGTTGCGAGCGCCGTGCGCGCCGCCCTGTCGGCGGCGAGGGCTCAGCTCTTGAGCGATCCTCTCGCCGTTCCGTCCATCGCCGGATTGCTGGAGGCCGTTGAGCGCCGGCTGGCGGACGGCGCGCGCGAGACACTGTTCCCGGTGATCAATGCCACCGGCATTGTCCTGCACACCAACCTTGGCCGGGCGCCGCTGGCGCCGGAGGCCGTCGCCGCGGCGCAGGCGGCCGCAGGTTACGGCAACCTCGAACTGGACCTGGAAAGCGGCCGCCGGAGTTCGCGTCACGCGCACCTCGACACGCTAATCGCCGAGGTGACCGGCGCCCAGGCCGGACTTGCGGTCAACAACTGCGCTGGGGCAGTCCTGCTGGCGCTGGCCGCGGTCGCCGGCGGCGCGCCGGTCATTGTCTCCCGTGGCGAGCTGGTCGAGATTGGCGGCGGGTTCCGGGTGCCGGACGTCGTGGCCCAGAGCGGGTCGGCGCTTGTCGAGGTCGGTACGACCAACCGCACCCACCTGCGGGACTATGAGCAGGCGCTTCGCGATCACCCGGAGGCCCGCGTCATCCTGCGGACCCATCCCAGCAACTTCCGCATGACCGGCTTTACCAGCGCCCCGGCCCTGGAGACACTTGCGCACTTCGCCCACGCCCAGGGCCTGCTGCTGGTCGAGGACCTGGGCGGCGGGGCGCTGATCGATCTGTCGCCCTACGGGATCGCCGACGAGCCGACGGTGCAGGCCAGCGTCGAGGCCGGTGTCGATCTTGTGCTTTTCAGCGGTGACAAGCTTCTGGGCGGACCCCAGGCTGGGGTCGTGGCCGGGCGCCGCGAACTGGTCGATGCACTGGCGCGCCATCCCCTCGCCCGGGCTCTGCGCCTGGACAAGGTGTCTGTTGCGGCCCTGGCCGCCACCTTGCGGCTCTATCGCCCGCCGGCCGATCCGACTCACAGGGTGCCCGTCCTGCGGATGCTGACCCAGCCGGCCTCGATGGTGACGGCCCGCGCCGAGGCGCTCATGGGTCGGATCGCCGATGTCCCCGCTCTGGAAGCGCAGTTCCAGGAAACCCTCGCCTATGCGGGGGGCGGCGCCATGCCGATGCATGCGCTTCCCAGCCAAGCCATTGCTCTGCGCAGCCTCCGCTTCAGCGCCGAAGACCTTGCCCGGCGCCTGCGCACCGGCCCGCCGCATGTTCTGGGTCGCATTGAGCAAAGCCTTGTCCTGATCGACCTGCGCACGGTGGCCGACGCCGAGCTTTCAGCGCTTGCGGAGGCGATTCGCGCCGCAGCTTGAGGTCGCAAGGCCGCAGCGGTTTGGACGCTTACGCTTGGGGTCTCTCCGCGTACAACCTGCGGGGTGCTTCCGCTGAGAGAGCATCCTGCGCTGGACGGTGAGGTTCACCGATAGCTGCGCCCGCCGCGGTATGCCCCCTTCAGCTGGAAAAGGGTTTCCCAGGTCAGTGGGATTGACGGCGTCCATCCCTCACTTGGGCTTGTGATCGACCCAGACGATCAAGCGCCAGCGAACAAGTCCCTGGGATGGGTGTGCCGGTGGGGGTCGCGCGGTGGAAGCTCCACTGCGAACTTCGAATCTTCTTCCCGACCGCGCCCCATGCATCGATATATGCCCGAAAACGGCGTGACGGCGGATGCGAGATGCTCTGTGTCGAATTCGTAGTTGTTGCTCACGCGTAAACAGTCCGCGTGTTTATGCGACGCTAAGGAGGGAGTATCCGCAGGTAGTTGGAGTTAGCGTGACAGAACCCCCGATTGCGATAACGTCCGGGGCGCCCGGTCGACAGAACGCCGGCGACGGGGTGGGACATGACAACAGTGATCCATGGCTTTTGCGAGCCTCGCTTTGAGCCGCTGCGCGAGGCCTTCGAGCGCAACTTCGACGAGGGGCTGGAACTGGGCGCGTCGCTAGCGGCGACCTGGCGAGGGCGACCGGTCGTCGATCTCTGGGCCGGCTGGGCCGATCCGGAGCGGACGCGGCCGCTTGACGCCGATCACCTGGCGCCCGTCGCGTCGACCACCAAAATCATGGTCAGCCTCTGTCTGCTGATGCTCGTGCATCGCGGCAAGCTCGACCTAGACGCCTCGATCGCGACGTGGTGGTCCGAATTCGCCCAGGGCGGCAAAGGCGCCGTTACGCTGCGCGACCTGTTCAGTCATCAGACGGGCGCGCCGGGGTTCGATCCGCCAGTTCCAGTAAGCATGATGCTTGACTGGGGGGCGGTGACAGAACGGATAGCTGCCGAGCGCCACTGGTCCGATGGCGAGCGGCGCGTCATCTACCATGCCTCTACCTATGGCCTGATCGGCGGCGAATTGGTCCGTCGCGTCGATGGACGCATGTTTGCGCAGTTCTTTGGTGAGGAAGTCGCCGGGCCGGCAGGCGTCGATTTTTACATCGGCCTAGATGAGGTTCCCAACGCCACGCGTGTCGCCACGATCATTCCGCCGAGCCCGCAGCCTGCTCCAGAGCCCGGGACGCTAGTGAGCCGCCTGGCAAACTCTGTCAGGTCGGTGGATGGCATCGTTGGGCCGATGACCCTCAATCCCAGCTTCAATGGCTTGGGCAATGGCCGTTCGATTGCGCGAGCCTGCGCCATCTTCGCCGGTGAGGGCGAACTGGCGGGGGTGCGCTATGTCTCGCCGGAGCTTGTGCGCGAGGCATCGCGTGAGCAGGCGTGGGGCAACTGCCCATACCTGGGTTGGGTCAAGTTCGGCCTCGGCTTTGGTCTGCAGAGCAGTGCGTTCCGCCAACCGTCACCCCACGCCTTCAGCTGGGGGGGAATCGGCGGCTCTGTCGGGGTGATGGACGCGACGCTTGGCTACAGCATGGGCTACGCACCCACCAATTTTGCTGTCGAACGGCTGGGCGACCCACGGCCCGCGCGCCTCTACCGCGCTATGGAACAGATCGCCGGGGACCTCCCAAAATGACGGTCAAGATCCGCGGCTTTGTGAGCCGCTTTTCGGGCCCGTC
>JAYVDG010000416.1:0-4487 GCA_043749525.1 Phenylobacterium sp. | reverse complement strand
ACGCGCGACGGTCCATGACCTGCCAGGTAATGGCGCGGCTTCCGCCCCTTCCCTAGTCTGTCTCGGAGGAAACGGGAGGACGCCCCATGACAAGGTTCTGGCGGACCTGGCTGACGGTCTGGGCTTGGCTGGTGGCGCTGTTCGGCCTGGTCCTGGCCGGGGCCGGCCTGGCGGCCACCGATGGCCCGGTCCGGTTGATCTTCGGCCTGCTGCGCGGCCCGGAGGACTTGATCCTCAACGCCCAGATGCGGTTCGCCGTGGCCCTGATGGGCGCCGTCACCCTCGGCTGGGCGCTCACCCTGATGGTGACCTTCGACGCCGCCCACCGGCTGGGTGCGCAGGCCGGTCCCACCTGGCGCGGGGTGATCGCCAGCGCCGCGGCCTGGTTCGTGATCGACTCAGGCCTGTCCATCGCCACCGGCTTTGGCCTCAACGCGGTCTCCAACACCCTGCTGATGGCGGGTCTGCTGCTGCCCCTGCTGGCCAGCGGCGTGCTTCGCAAGGCCTGAGGGCGGATCGAGCTCGCGCTCCGCCCCCGCCATGCCATGGTCGCGCTCAGGAGACTTAGCCATGCTCGACCGCCGCCACCTCTTCGTCCTGCCGGTCCTGGGCCTGCTCGCGGACCGGGCCCACGCCGCCGAGCCCATCAAGATCGCCTTTGTCGACACCGGCAATACCGGCCGCAGCCTGATGGCCGAGACCCTGGCCCGGGCGCTGGCCGCCCGCCGCGTCCTGCCCATCGCCGTGATCTCCCGAGGCCTCGATGTCGATCCCTTCGACGAGGCGCCCGAGCCCAACGCCCAAGCCCTGATGGCCGCCCGCGGCTTCGACGTCGCGGCCCATCGCGCCCGCCGCCTTGACCTCGCCGATACCGCCCACGCCGACCTGATCCTGACCATGACCGCCGCTCACGCCGCGAAGGTCTTGGCCCTCGCCCCGGACGCCAAGGCCAAGACCTTCACCCTGGCCGCCTACGCCAGCGGCGCCGACACCCCGATCCCCGACGCCTGGGGCAGGCCCATGGCCGCCTACCGCGCCGTGCTGGCCCAGCTCGACCTCTACCTGCCCCTGGCCCTCGCCAAGGCGGTGGCGGGCCGGCCTAGCCGTTGACCCGGGCCGAGGCCAGGATCGCCTCCACCTCCGGCAGGGTGGCCTGGAAATAGTGCTCCGCAGGCGCGACGTAGAGGATCAGATAGAGCTTGCCCGAGACCTCGGCGACGACGCCCGTGCTCTTGATCTCCAGGCCTTCGCTGGTGGCGGCGTCGAGGTCGAAGCGGACGCCGGGCGCCTCGCCAAGTTTCGCGGCCCGGGGATGGGTCAGCGCGACGCGCTGATAGCCCATGGCCGCGACGCTGTCGGACACGAACTCCAGCCGCTCGCTGGCCGACATGCCGGCCCGCACCAACGGCGTCGGATGCTCCTTCACATAGGACTGGACGAGATTGTCGCCAGGAACCAGGCCGCTGCCGACATAGAGGGCGTTCAGCAGCGGGCCATCGATGGACAGCACGCGGACCTTCTTGCCCCGGTTGAGCATGATCGGGCTGATGTCCGACCACAGGCGGCCCAGGGTCACCTCCTGGCCGCCGCCCGCCTGGAACCTGCCGGCGGGCGCGGCGGTGACAGTGGCGCAGCCCGCGAGGCTCAGCGCGACAAGCACGGCGGCCAGGGGCCGGGTTATGGTGCGCATGGTCAATTCCCCGATTTCAAGCTGTTCAAACTGTCTTGCACGATCCAGCCGTCCTCGGCCGTGGGCGCCTTGGCCAGGTAGGTCTCGTAGGCCGCCTTGGCGCCGGCCGTGTCGCTCTCCTTGCGCCGCAGGTCCCCCAGCTCACGCCAGACCGCCACCGGCGCGTCCGGATAGGCCACCGCGGCCAAATAGGCGTCTCGCGCCTGGGCCAGGTCCCCCTCCCCGCGCCGCTGGCGATAGGCTTCGCCGCGATAGAAGTTCAGCACGCCCAGGTCCTCGCCGTCGGCGGCCAGCCGGCCGATCAGGTGCAGGGTCTGGCCGAAGTCCCGCCGGCGCAGGTCGTCGCGCAGCCAGGCGTCCAGATGCGGCCGGATCGCGGCTCGATATCGCGCCAGGCCCACCTCGCCCGTAGCGGGCAAGGCCTTGAGGTCGTCCTGCAGGGCGGCCATCCGTTCGGCGTCCACCGGGTGGCTGGCGAAGATGTTGGTGCGGGCGCCGGAGTTGCGGACCCGCTTGAATTCGGAGGCTGCGGTCTCTTCCATCTGCGCCCGCCAGACGGCGGTCGCCGCGACGGGCTCGTATCCAGCCTGCGCGGCCCGCTGCAGGCCCAGGCGGTCGGCCTCCAGTTCGTTCTCGCGGTCGTAGCTGAACAGCGACGCCATGCCGGTCAGATAGACCACGTTGATCAGGCCGCGGGTCGCATCCATGATCGAGCTCGCCCCGTCATAGGTCGCGGCGCCGCTGGCAGCGGCCACGCCTACCACCGCCACACCCGCCGACAGCACCATAATGGCGTTGGAGGTCGACTTCTTGCGGCGCCAGGACAGCACCGAGTGGTTACGGTCGAAGTGGCTGATCTCGTGGCCCAGGATGAAAGCCAGTTCGGCCTCGTCCGAGACACGCAGCAGGGAACCCGACCACACCTCGGTATAGCCATTGGGGGCCATGGTGGCGTTGAAGATCGGCCGATCCATCACATAGACCCGGATGTCGGCGCAGTGATCGCGCGCCACCTTGCAGGCCACCTCGCCTACATAGGCGGTCAGGGCAGGGTCGCGATCCAGTTCCGCCGATTGCCGGGCCACACTCTCGGCCTTGTCGGACTCCGACCATAGTCCCCCCTCGTCGCTGGCGACGTCCGGGCGCACGCCGGCCAGCCGCTGGGCCTGGGCGGGCGCGCCGTAGACCAGGCTGGCGACGGCGGCGAGAACCAGGGCGCGCATGGGCCCGCTCAGAGCGGCACGTCCTTCAGCATCGCGGTGACCAGGACCTTGGCGCCCTCCGGCTGACGCATGTCGGCGTTGGGGCCCGCGAGCGCGGTGTTGTACCAGACGATCCGTCCGGTCTTCAGATCCACCAGCGAGGCCATGGCGTACTGGTTGCCCAGGGGCACGCTGACCCCAAGCGCGGCGAAGCCGATCATCGCCACGACGCGGCCGCCACTGGCATAGGTCCCACGCGCCGTGACGAACAGGGCGTAGTCGGCGTCATAGGCGCTCCCCAGCGCCTGGGCGCCCTCCCCCAGGGTCCAGTCGAAAGCCCCCTTCTTGGTGGGGATGTAGCCATAGGGGATGGACTTGGTGACCGCCTCGTTCAGCCGCAACAGCTGACCGGTCCGGCCCTCCATCGCGCCCTCGGGATTGACCATCCGAAACTGGTGGGACCGCGCCTTCAGGGAGGAGGACATCTCCGCCGTCAGGTTGCCCGTCCCCTGTGCGCTCCAGTCGGCGCGGGGGTCCTGCAGGCCCGAGGCGGTAAGCACGGCCAGGTGTACGTCCGGCTGGATCAGGATGATCCGCGCACCGGCCGGCGGCTTGGGGCCATCCTTCACGGCGAGCTGGGTATTGGTGGTGGTGCAGGCAGCCAACAGAAGACAAGCGGCCATGGCCGCCAATATGCGTTTCATGTCTGAAGCCCCCCGGCGATTTACGTGCGGCGCACTCTGCCGTCGCCACAACCTAGGCGGTGATCACCGGGTCTGTCGATGCGTAAAACGCAACCGAGCATCGGTCTAGGCCGGCGCGCGCCGACCCGCATTGACGATCAGGTAGGTGGCCCCCAGCACCAGGGCGTCCTCCACCAGACCGCTCTTGGTCTGGCCGTACTTGTCCAGAGCCTTCATCCGCGCCCCGAAGGTCACATAGGACGCCGCCACGGCCGCCAGCGCGCCCAAGGCGCCTGCCGCCACCCGCTGCCGATGGGGCGCCAGCGCGGCCCCCGCCACCGCCCCGGTGATCAGCCGCGCCGCCATCCCGGCCGGCACGATCCGGTCCGGCGCGGTCTTCATCTTGTCCCCGGCCAGTTCCCCCACGGCCAGCAGCGCCGTCCCCACCCCGGCGAGACGGCTGAACAGCGGCCTTACCGCGCCGTTGTCGGGCGCCAGCCGATGCAGGTTGGCCGCGGCGCTGACGGCGGCCAGCGGGGTCATGGAACGGGAGCCGGCCACCAGGCCGATAAGCAGGGAACGGAGCACGGGCAGACCTCGGGAACAGGAGTGAGGCCTCTACAATTCCCCAGGCCGCGTTCGGGTCCCGCCCCTGCCGTCAGGTCTGCACTCAATTGGGAGATCGGCCAGGTGCGTCCTTCTCCCCTTGCGGGAGAAGGAAAACTCACCGGCGATTCCAGTCTGGCGCCTAGCTCACCCCCACCGCACCGCCGCCTCGTCCCGCAGCTGGCGCTTCAGGATCTTGCCCGAGGCGATGCGCGGCAGCGGCTCGGAGGCGAAGTGGAAATAGCGGGGGATCTCGAACCTCGCCAAACGCGGCGCCAGGAAGGCCCGCAGCTCGCCCTCGTCGAT
>JAYVDG010000415.1:0-4491 GCA_043749525.1 Phenylobacterium sp. | reverse complement strand
ACCTTTTCGCATCCCGCTCTAGGGTCGCGCGGTCTCCAAACCTTGAGGTTCCGCTCGATGTCCGCCCGCTCGCTCGCCCTGCTCTCCGCCCTCGCGCTCATCAGCCTGGCGCCCGCCGCCCAGGCCGCGGAGGACAGGGCGCTGAAGACCGCCATCGCCGGCCCCGCGCGCACTGAGCCCAACAGCGTCCGCGACGGCGCCCGCCACCCCTATGAGACGCTGACCTTCTGGGGCGTGAAGCCGAAACAGACCATCATCGAGATCTCGCCAGGCACGGGCTACTGGACCGAGATCCTGGCGCCCTACGCCAAGGCCACCGGCGGGACTTACATCGCCAGCGCCGCCGACCTGGACAATCCCAAGCTCTCCGAGGCCGCCCGCAAGGGCCGCGCGGCCTTCGAGGCCAAGTATGCCGACGCGGCGACCTTCGGGAAGGTCGGCTTCGTCAACTTCGGGACCGAGTCCAAGCCTATGGCCCCGGCCTCCGCCGACATGGTCATCACCGCCCGCAACATCCACAACTGGCTCTGGCAGCCGCCGATGGTAGACAAGGCCATGGCCGATTTCTACGCCGTCCTGAAGCCCGGCGGCGTGCTGGCGGTGGAGGAGCACCGCGCCGATCCCCGGCCGCAGAACGCCGACGCCCGCGACGGCTATGTGGCCACGGCCACCGTGGTCGCCGCCGCTAAAAAAGCCGGCTTCAAGCTGGCCGCCTCATCGGAGGTCAACGCCAACTCCAAGGACACCAAGGACCATCCCTTCGGCGTCTGGACCCTGCCGCCGTCGCGCTACACCACGCAGGGCGGCAAGACCGAGGACCCCGCCTTCGACCGCGCCAAGTACGACGCCATCGGCGAGAGCGACCGCATGACCCTGCGCTTCGTCAAACCCGGCTGAGGCCGCGCGTTTTGACCGGGCGCCCGACTGAGGTTACTGCGGTGGGGCGCTTCGAGGGGTCGGCCATGTTTTCAGGGGTTTCGCTGTCGCGGCGCGCGATGATCGGTTCGGCCCTAGCGCTCGCCGCCTGTGGGAAGAAGGCCGACAAGCCGCCCGCCGCCAAGGCCGGTCCCATGACCCTGGAGCAGGTGGTGGCCGGCGCCTGGCGCGACCCCGCCGACAAGGCCCGCGATCCCTGGCGCCATCCTGTCGAGACGCTGGAGTTCTTCCGCCTCGCGCCGGGCCAGACGGTGGTGGAGTTCTGGCCGGGGGCTGGCTGGTACACCGACATCCTGGCGCCCTATCTGGCCGCCACCGACGGCAAGCTCTACGCCGGCGATCTGCAGACCAACGATCCGGGCGAGCCCGCCGCCGCCGAGATCGTGGCGGCCTACCGCGGCAAGCTGCGGGCCAAGCCCAAGCTCTATGGCGACGTGGTGATCACCTCCTTCGGTCCCACCAGCGGCGCGGTGGCGCCGGCGGGCTCGGCGGACCTGGTGCTGTTCCTGCGCAACCTGCACAACTGGATGGCCGCCGGCATCGCCGAGAAGGCCTTCCATGACGCCTTCGTGGCCCTCAAGCCTGGGGGCGTTCTGGGGGTCGAGGAACACCGCGCCGACGCTGGCGCGGTGCAGGACGTGCTTGCCGGAGACGGCTATGTCCAGCAGGCCTACGCCATCACGCTGGCCAAGGAGGCAGGGTTCATCCTCGACAAGACCTCCGAGATCAACGCCAACCCCAATGACACCAAGGACCATCCCTTCGGGGTCTGGACCCTGCCGCCGGTGCGCCGCTCCTCGCCGCGCGGCCAGCCCGACGATCCGACCTTCAATCACGCCAAGTACGACGCCATCGGCGAGAGCGACCGGATGACCCTGCGTTTCGTCAAGCCAACCTGAGGCCTATCGCCATCAACATCTCCGAGACCGACTTCGCCGCCGCCGGCTGCGACGGCGCCCTGCACATCCGCGACCTGGCCACCGGCGCGGAGGCGGGCTTCGAGGCCGACCGGCCCGTGGTCCCCGCCTCGGTGTTCAAGGTCCTGGTGGCGCTGGAATTCTATGCGCGCGCCGCCGAGGGCGAGATCG
The DNA here is from genome assembly GCA_043749525.1 of Phenylobacterium sp. Taxonomy (GTDB): domain Bacteria; phylum Pseudomonadota; class Alphaproteobacteria; order Caulobacterales; family Caulobacteraceae; genus Phenylobacterium. Next base: position 2,467 of record JAYVDG010000415.1, on the reverse strand, counting down.
ATCCGGCAAAGCAGGTTGACCTGCGCCCGGCCGTAGCGACCCCGGGCCCGGTAGGCATTTCCAATTTCCAGGACCCGGTGCGGCTGTCCCTGCGCGATCTCGCCCGGATGATGCTGACGATCAGCGACAACGCCGCCACCGATCTGCTGATGGCCCGCGTCGGCCTGGACGCCATCAATGCCCGGGCCGTGATGTGCGGTTGCCGCGAGACGCGGATCGTCAGCGATCTGAAGACCCTGCTCGACACCATGGCGGTGGATCTGGCGTTCCGGTCCTATGCCGAGCTGCTGAACGCCCAGGCCGGAAAGCTGGGCCCGGCGGCCCAGGCGGGCAGCACAGATCCCGCCCGCATCGCCGCCGTCGCCGCCCTGGATCCGGCGCGGGGCTCGCGCACCACGGCCCGGGACATGACCACCCTGCTGGCGTCCATCTGGAACGATACCGCCGCCCTGCCGCCGGCCTGCGCCACGCTGCGTGACGTGATGGGCCAACAGGTCACCCAGAGGCTTGAGCCCGCCGTGCCCGACGGCGGCCAGCTCGCGGCAAAGAGCGGCGGCCTGTTCGGCCGGGTCCGCAATGAGATCGGCGTCATCACCTGGCCCGACGGCGCGCGCTACGCCGTCGCCGTCTTCACCCAGGCCCACCAGCCCTTCGTCGGCGCCGCCGCGATCAACGCTGCGATGGCGCGGGCGGTGAAGACGGGAATTGAGGCGCTGCGCGCTTAGAGCTGGGTCTTGTAGTCGGCGATGATGACCTCGTTGGTCACCGGCACCTGGCCCATGTTCAGCTGGTCGAAGATCATCTCCGCGCCGGTGGGCAGGGCCGAGCGTTCGACCTGGGCGTCGGCCTCCCGCAGCCGGCCGCGCATGATCGCCTTGGGGCAGTGGAGGAAGGCTTCCTCCACTGCGACGGACAGCACCAGGCGCGGTGTCCTTCCGAACTCCACGAACTTGGCCAGCAGGTCGGGATCGGCGCTGGCGCTGGCCTTGCCGTTCACCCGGTAGACGTCATCAAAGCGCGGGATCATGAACATGAAGCCGATGCGGCCGGCACCCGCCAGCAGGTTGCGGAGGGTGTCGAGGCGGTTGTTGCCCGGGCGGTCGGGCAGGAACAGCGTCTGCCCGTCGTCGCTGACATGGACAAAGCCCGGCTCCCCGCCGCGCGGCGAGACGTCGATCGAACCGTCGGCGGCAGCCGAGGACACCACGCAGAAGGTCGACAGCGCGATGAAGGCCTTGCCGTGCTTGTCGACAACGGCCAGCGACTTGTCGATCACCAGCTTGCCCGGCGGGCGGTAGATCTGGTCCAGGTCGGCGAGTTCGCGCGTTTTCATGGCGTCCTCGTTATTGCGAAGCGTTCTCAACAATGCGCGCCGTAGCCCCGATGTGCAAGATGAACGGGACCCGAAACACCGGGTCAGAAATGAGCCACCTTGATGCGCTATTCTGTCAGCATCATGCGGGTCGAGAGCTGGAACATGTTGCGCATCCTTACTGCTGGACTGATCACCCTGGCCGCCGCGTCGTCGGCTCCGGCCTTCGCTCAGGAGTCCACCATCCAGCCTGGCTATTGGGAGGTGACCAACAAGGTCCAGGCGGTGATCAGCCAGACCAAGAAGGAGCGGCGCTGCATCACGCCCTTGGAGGTGGCCAAATTCACGCTGGGTCCCAGCAACCGCCATTACAGCTGCACCTATCCGACCCGCATTTTCCAGAACGGCAAGATCACCCTGAAGGGAACCTGCGCCAGCAAGAAGGGCCGCCAGGTCGCCATCGAGGCCGCCGGGACCTACTCCCCCAGCACCTTCAAGCTAGTGGCCGACGTGGACACCACCTATGCCGGCCTGCCGCTGGGCGGCCGCTTCACCACCGATGCGCGCCGCTTGGGCGACGCCTGTCCCGCACCGGTCAAGGCGGGCTGATCGAAGGCGGCGGAAACCTGCCGCTAAACCTAGGAAAGGGGCCGCCGTTTACATCATTCGCCCGAGAGGCGAAGGTGCCCCTTTCATCCATCGGGAAGGGCCGAATCCTTGGCGAGCTTGCAGGAACTGACCGAACGGGTGCGGACGGGAGTTGGCGACGACTCCGGCCTGGGGAAATCCGTGAAGTTCGACCTCAAGGGCGAAGGCTTCATCCACATCGACGGCGGGGTCGTCAGCAATGACGACAAGCCCGCCGACCTGACCATCACCATCAGCCAGAATGACATGAAGGCCATGGGCAAGCGCGAGCTCGATCCCATGACCGCGGTGATGAAGGGCCGCATGCGGCTGTCCGACATGGGCCTGGCCATGTCCCTGCAGCCCCAGGTCCAACAGCTGTTCTCAAAGATGGTGGCCGACCATGGGTGAGGCCGCACCCCTGGTCGCCATTCCCACCGCGCCGATCCCGCCGGGCGGCGGCGCCGAATGGGTGGTCAGCTCGGGCGGCGCCAAACTGCGCGTGGCGCTGTTTGCGCCCAGGGGCGC
>JAYVDG010000414.1:0-4496 GCA_043749525.1 Phenylobacterium sp. | reverse complement strand
GGGCATAGAGGCCGATGAAGAGGGTGATCACCACCGACAGCAGGGCCAGCGGGATGAGGATGTCGAATGCGCGTTCCATCGCCGCAATCTAGGTCGGCTCGCGCGTCGAAACCACCCGGCGAATCGCGGCCTGAAACGTGGTTACACGAGCGCGCTCACTGATCGGGGATATGTCTCTGCGTCGTGTTTCCGACATGCAATGATCAAAATTGCCCCAAAATGGGCGCGTGCGACCCTGCGCCACACAGCGCGACCTCAACCTATGGGCTAGATGCACGGGCATTACTCGTATCGCGGAACGAGTTAGGTGAACTTGATCAAACTGTCCCTTTCGCTTGGACGCGCCGCGGCGAACGGGTTAGAGAACAAAGAAATGCCGTGCCGCCCTGGTTGGGGTCCATGGCTTGGGCGCCTCCCCGCGTCCGGATTCTGAAGTTTTAGTGCGGGCTGACGGCTGGTCGGCGCGACGTCATCCAAACCGGGCCCCCGCCCGCGCGGAGTCACGTCGGGCGAAGGCGTGTCAGGCCAAAGAGATTGCGTACGGTTCGAACAACTCGCGAAGGCGGCCCTCCCCAGGCTGAACGCACACCATGAAACACGATCCCGCCACCCTCCAAGGCGCCCAGGAAGCGGACGTCCGCGTCCCCACCCGGCGCGCGCACGCCAAGCAGCAGACCCGCGCCAAGGTGCTGGCCGCCGCGCGCCGCCTGTTCTCCGAAGAGGGCTATGAAGGCGCCACCATCCGCGACATCGCCGCCGCCGCCGGCATGTCCACCGGCGCCGTCTTCGCAAACTTCGCCGACAAGTCCGACCTGTTCCGCGAGATCATGCTGGTCGACATGGCCAGCCTCGCCGAGGTCATGCGCGAAGCCGCTCATCGCGGCCGCACCGTCGACGACTGCCTGCTGAAGGCCTTCTGCGCCGGCTACGCCTTCTACAAGAGCCAGCTGCCGCTGGCCCGCGCGGCCTTCTCGATCTCCTGGACCCCCGACCAGGGCCCGGAACTGCGCAACATGGCCCCGGTCCTGGCCCTGCATGACCTGATCACCGAGCAACTGCTGGCTGGTGTCGAGCGCGGCGAACTCAGCCAGGAGGCGGAGGTAAAGCTGCGCACCCAGATGCTGTTTGACTGCTATCTCGCCAACTACCCCGAGGCGATCTTCCTGGGCTGGAGCATCGATGCGCTGCAGGCCAAGGCGAAGGACCAGATCCGCGTGATCCTGGCCGGCGCCCGTCGGGGTTGACTCAGCCGGGTGCGACGTACTGTCGCACCCGGCTGAGGGAGGCGTCCAGGCGCGGGGTTTCACCCTAACCATGGGTCAAGCCGCGCGTTTACGACGTGGTCTCGAGGGGGAAACCGTTTGAGCGTCAGACAGTCTCAGAAGGAGGCCACGCGGAAACGTGTGCTCGATGCGGCGCGCGATCTCTTCGAGACGCGTGGCTACGAAGAGACCACCGTCCGCGAGATCGCCCGTGTCGCCGAGGTCTCGGTGGGCAGCGTCTTCACCACCTTCTCCTCCAAGGGCGATATCCTCAGCCAGGTCATGGCTGACCGGCTGGACGCCCTCTATGCCGAGCTCGACCGCGTGGTGCCCCATTTGCGCGGCTCCACCGCCGACCGGCTGCGGTCGATGTTCGCCATCCACTACGCCTTCGAGACCCGCCGCACGAAGCTGTTCCTGGCCCATATCGCGGCTGCCTATGACTGGACGCTCGAACCGGCGTCGCGGCCCTTCGGCCGCAATCCGCACCTCAAGCAGGTGGTCAAGGACTGCCTGTCCGAGGGGGTTAGCCGCGGCGATGTCGATCCGTCCGCCGATCTGGACATCGCCGTCGACACCCTGATGGCCTCCTATGCCTGGACCTACCGGCTGGCGGCCTGGAACGACAGCGACGCTGAGGCGATGAGCGCGGTCTTCGACAAGCACATCGGCCTGATCTGCCAGGGCTTCCACCCGCGTCCGTGAACCCTGGCTAGTTGGCCCCTTCCAGCAGCCGCCGGGCGATCACCTGGGCCTGGATCTCACCAGCCCCCTCGAAGATGTTGAGGATGCGGGCGTCGGCCAGCAGGCGGCTCACCGGCTGATCCACCGCAAACCCCGTGCCCCCGTGGATCTGCACCGCATTGTCGGCCGCCGCCCAGGCGACGCGGGCGGCGACCAGTTTCGCCATGCCGGCCTCCAGGTCACACCGCCGGCCCTCGTCCTTGGCCCGCGCCGCGAACCAGGCGAGGCGCCGGGCGCCCAGCAGTTCGGCGGCCATCATGGCCAGCTTGTTGGCCACTCGCGGGAAATCGGAAATCGGCTGGCCGAACTGCCGCCGCGCCAGGGCATAGTCCAGGGCGATGTCGAGGGCGGCCTGGCCCACACCGATGGCGCGGGCCGCGGTCTGGATGCGGGCGCTCTCGAAGGTGGCCATCAGCTGGGAAAAGCCCTGACCCTCCACGCCCCCCAGCAGGTTGGCGTGCGGAACCGCAAAGCCATCGAAGGCCAGCTCGTACTCCTTCATGCCGCGATAGCCGATCACCCCGATCTCGCCGCCGCTCATGCCGGGCGCGGGGAAAGGTTCGGCGGAAGTGCCCCGGGGCTTCTCCGCCAGCAGCATGGAGAGGCCGCGATGATCCTTGCTGGCCGGATCGGTGCGCACCAGCAGGGTCATCAGGTCGGCGCGGGCCGCGTGAGTGATCCAGGTCTTGGAGCCGCTGACCCGCCAGGTGTCGCCGTCCCGTACGGCCCGGGTGCGCAGCGACCCCAGGTCCGACCCCGATTCCGGCTCGGTGAAGACCGCGGTGGGGATGATCGCGCCCGAGGCGATGCCGGGCAGCAGGCGGGCCTTCTGATCCTCGGTGCCGTGGGCCAGCAGCAGTTCGGCGGCGATCTCCGAGCGGGTCCCCAGCGACCCGGTCCCGATCCAGCCCCGCGACAGAGCCTCCGACACCACGCACATGGCGATCTTGCCCAGGCCCGAGCCGCCGTATTCCTCCGGCGCCGTCAGGCCGAACACGCCCAGTTCGGCCAGCTCCTGCAGCAGCTCGATGGGGATCAGTTCGTCCCGCAGGTGCCAGCCGTGGGCGAAGGGACTGATTTTCTCCGCCGCAAAAGCCTGGAACTGGTCGCGCACCATCTCCAACGTGGCGTCCAGGCCGCTGGCCTCCAGAGACGGCCGGCCCCGCGCGGTTTCCAGCAGCTCCACGATCCGGCTCTTCGCCGCCTGGCTGGCGCCCGGCCGCAGGCGGTCGATCACCGGCCGCAGCCGGTCGTCCAGCAGGCCGAGATCGGTCAGCCGGAAGGTCTCGCCCTGGTTCATGGGGATGCCGCCGGCCAGCTGGCTCAGGTATTCGAAGGCCAGCAGCTGGGCGGGCAGGGCTTCGCTCTCACCAAAGGCCTCGCCCAGGTCGCGCGCCCAGGCCGCCGTCTGCCGCAGGGTCTGCGCATAGGCCGCCGCCCAGGCCAGGCCGTGGGCCACATGCTGCTGGGCGTCCAGGGCCGCGCGGTCCAGCCGCGCGTCACGGGTCACCAGGGCCGAAACGGCGGCCTTGGCCTCGGCCACCACGGCCTCGGCCGCGTCGGCGGCTTCGGTTAGCAGGGAGATCAGCTCGGGTAGGATCAAGGCGCACATCGGGTGACTATAGGCGCCCGCCGCAGGGTGAGCCTATACGTCGTACGCAAAGCCAGGGAGCGTGGCAGCCTGAAGTGGGAACCGGTTCAGGCGACCGTCACGCGACAGCAACGAGAAAGCGCCTTCATGATCGTCGTCCACCACCTCAACGACTCGCGCTCGCAGCGCATTCTCTGGCTGCTGGAGGAGCTGAAGCTTCCCTACGAGATCAAGCACTATGCCCGCGACGCCACCACCCGCCTGGCCCCGGTCGAGCTGAAGGCCGTCCATCCCCTGGGCAAGTCGCCGGTGATCACCGACGGCGACATGACCGTCATCGAGAGCGGCGCGATCATCGACTACATCATCCGCCGCCACGCCGGCGGCCGCCTGCAGCCCGATCCGTCCACGCCCGCCTATGACTACTACCAGCAGTGGATGCACTATTCCGAGGGGTCGGCCATGCTGCCCCTGATGCTGTTCATGTATGTGGGCCGCCTGGGCGAGGCCGGCGCCCCGCTGCACCCGCGCCTGGAGAGCGAGATCGCCAACCACCTCGGCTATGTCGATCAGGCCCTGGCCGGCAAGGACTGGATCATGGGCTCGGAGTTCTCCGGCGCCGACGTCCAGATGAGCTTCGTCGGCGAGGTCACCGGCGCCTTCGGCCGCCTGGCGACCTATCCCAACATCGCCGCCTGGCTGGAACGCTTCCAGGCCCGCGAGGCCTATAAGACCGCCCTCGAAAAGGGCGGCCCCTACAACATGGGCCCGCGCGCCAAGGCGTAGAGCTATCGAAGATAGCTCCCCCTCTGGGCTACGGGATGCACGGAAGTGATTCCCTGATTTGAGCTGAGCTGGTTCAACGGTCCATCGGATGGAGGATTGTATGGACGGCTTTG
>JAYVDG010000413.1:0-4512 GCA_043749525.1 Phenylobacterium sp. | reverse complement strand
CTATGACCGGGGCGATGGGGCCGTGATCCTGCCCTACGACCCGGCGCGCGGGACGGTGCTGCTGACCCGGCAGTTCCGCATCCCGGCCTATGTCACCGGCCACCCCGAACCGCTGATCGAGGCCGCCGCCGGCCTGCTGGACGCCGACGATCCCGAGACCGCTATCAAGCGCGAGGCCGAGGAGGAGCTGGGCTACCGGTTCTCGTCGGTTACCCCAGTCTTCAAGGTCTATATGAGCCCCGGCAGCGTCACCGAGCAGCTCAGCTTTTTCACCGCCTACTACACCGCCGCCGACAAGGTCAGCGCCGGCGGCGGCTACGCGGGCGAAGGCGAGGACATTGAGGTGCTGGAGGTCCTGCTGACCGAAGCGATGGCCATGGTGAGGGACGGCGCCATCGTCGACGCCAAGACCATCATGCTCATCCAGCACCTGCTACTGAACCCCTAGTTCCTCCCCCAGGCCGAAGGCCGGCTCGGGGGAGGTGGATCGGCGAAGTCGAGACGGAGGGGGCTGGGCCCTGTCCGCCTCAGCTTGATCGACCGATCCAAACCCCCTCCGTCACGCGCTGACGCGCGCGCCACCTCCCCCGGCGGGGGAGGAATTTGAAGGTCAGAATTTCGCGTTGATCCCCACGAAGAACCGGCGGCCCAGGATGTCGAAGCTCGAGGGATCGGTGTTGGAGTTGGGATAGCTGGTGAAGTAGGGCGGGTCTTTGTCGCCGAGGTTGTTCACTCCGGCGCGCAGGGTGACCCGGTCATCGATCTTCCGGGAGCCCGACAGGTCGTAGACGTCATAGTCCGGCGTATTGACCGCCGTGGGGCTGAAGGTGGGCACGCTGCGGGCGTCGGTCATGGCGGCGATATGGCGCCAGCGCAGGGTGGTCCGCATGGGTCCGACGGTCCAGGTGGCCGACAGCACCGACTTCCACTCCGGCAGGGCGCCGCCCGAGAGGTCGGCGCCGATGGTCCCGGCATAGTCGACGAAAGCCGCGTTTGGCCGCGCCTGGCGCTCGAAGCTGTCGAGCTTGGAGATCACCAGGTTGAAGGTCAGCGCACCCGCGGTCTCCGGCAGGCCAAGGTCGGCGAGATCAAAGCCCCAGTCCACCTGGCCGTCGAGGCCCGACGTCTTCACCGAGGCGAGGTTCACTTGGGTCTGGGCGACCCCGGTGATCTGGCCTGAGCTCAGGCGGGTGAACTGCTGGCAGTAGAAGTTGGCGTTGGAGAGGCTGGGATTGGACCCATCGGCGTTGAAGCACGAGGCCAGGATCGTCGGGACCCCGATGGTCCCCACCACGTCGGCCACCTCGATCTTGTAATAGTCCAGGCTGACGCTGAACCGGCGCAGGAGCCGCATGTCCACGGTGGGCGACCAGACCGCCCCGGCCGTGAAGCTGTCGGCGGTCTCCTCCGTGAGGTCAGGGTTGCCGCCGCCGGTGATCTCCACCTGGGTGGAGGCCTGGTTGAAGGTGTCGATGATCGCGGTCGGCACGCCCTGCGACAGGCACAGGCTGCGCACCGCCGCCGCGCTGGCGCCGGTGCGGTAGGAGGAGCGGACGTCGCAGGGGTCCCCCGCCGTGGTGCCGGTCCCCGGCGAGCCGATGCCGACGAAGCCGAGGGACTGGGGCGAGAACAACTCGGCGATGTTGGGCGCGCGGACAGCGCGCTGGTAGCCGCCGCGGATCAGCAGGCCTGACACCGGTTTCCAGGTCAGGTCGGCCTTGTAGGCGCTGACCCGGCCGGTGGTGGAATAGTCGGCGACCCGGCCGCCCAAGCCCAGGTCCAGGCTCTCGATCAGCGGCAGGTCGGCCAGCACCGGGACCAGCAGCTCGGCATAGAGCTCCTTGGAGGTGATGTCGCCGCTGACCGGCACCGCCGGGTTGAAGCCGACGATGTCGGGGCCCTGCAGCAGCAGGTCGGGCGAATAGTCGAAGTCGTCCTTGCGGTACTGGGCGCCGGCCGAGAACTTCAGCGCGCCCGCGGGCAGGTCCATCAGGCTGCCGGTCGTATAGCCCTCCACCACAGTCTGCTTGATGGTCGTGGAATTGGTGACGTCGCGGGCGATATAGGCCGCGCAGCCGGGGCTGACCTTGCCCGCCCCGAAGATGTTGAAGCCACCGCAGATGGCGACGCCGCCGTCAGGGGCGAAGGTGAGCGTCCGCATGGCGGCGCGGCTGACATTCCCGAACTGGTGCTCGGTGTGGTCCATCTGGCCGTAGCTGGCATAGAGGTCCCATTTCCAGTCTTTGATCGGCAGGGTTCCACGAAGGCCCACCACCATCTGCGTGGTCTCATAGGTGTTGTTGGAGAGCCGCCCGCCGACCTCGGTGAAGGCGCGGCGGGGATAGAAGGCCGCCGTCGGATCGGCCCGTGAGGCCAGCAGGGTGCGCAGGTCGGCGGGAATGAAGGGGTTGGTCACCGGGATCACGATGTCTGGGCCGGGGAAGGCGCCGTCGCTCGCCGAGGCGGGGCCCAGCTGCCGCGAGACATCATAGGTGGTGTAGCTGGCCGTCCCGTAGGCTTCCAGATTGTCCGCCAGGTCATAGCGGCCCGAGGCGTAGAGGCTCCACCGTTCCAGGGGCAGGTTCAGATAGCGGTAGGCGGCGCTGTTGAAGGTGTAGCTGGCGGGCGAGAAGCCCGCGTCGCGGACGCCCTTGTAATTGTTCACCGGGGCGGTGGAGAACAGGCTGCCGTCGGCGTTGAAGGACAGGCTCGCCCCCCGCGCCACCGTGCCCAGTGCGAAGCCATAGGCGCCGAACACCGCGTTCATCGCCGCCTGGCTGGGCAGGTTGGCCGCGCCGCCGGCGTTGGAGGCCGGGTCGAACCGCCCGTCGGGAATGGTGGCTGCGCCGGAGGGCGTCAGGCCGGTGGTCAGGATCGAATAGCCCACCGCCGACCGGTCACGATCAGCGGCCGTCACGCCCTCGCGCTTGTCGTAGGTGACCGCGGCGGCGATGTTGCCGCGGTCGAAGTTATGGCCCCAGCCCACCGAGGCGGTGAGCTGGCCGGCGTCGTTCTGCCCGGTGGCGCCGAACTGGGCATCGACCTGCAGGCCTTCGAAATTGCGCTTCAGCTTGAAGTTCACAACGCCGGCTATGGCGTCGGAGCCATAGACCGCCGAGGCGCCGCCCGTGATGGTCTCCACGCTGTCCACCAGGAAGGTCGGCACGGTGTTGAGGTCCACCACCGCGTTCGGGTTGCCCGCCACCACCCGCCTGCCGTCGATCAGCACCAGGGTGCGCGTGGGACCAAGGCCGCGCAGGTTGGCGTAGGCTTGGCCCGGCGTGGTGACAAAGTTGGTGGTGTTGGTGCCAGCGCCGTTGGAGGGGGTGAACTGCGGCAGCTGGTTCAAGGTGTTCTCGATCGTCACCATGCCGACGGCGGCGATCTGGTCCTGGCCCACCGTGACGATGGGGCTTTCCGACACATAGTCCTTCCGGGCGATCCGGCTGCCGGTGACCACGATCTCGGAGACCTCGGCGTCCTGCGCCAGGGCCGGCGCCGCGTTGAGGCTGAGGAGCAGGGCGCTGGCGCACAGCAGGCCCGATCGCATCGTCGTCATGTCGAATTCCCCACGCAAAACCCAAGCCTGATCCACCCACACGGGTGATTTTCAGCCCAGGCTAGGGGAAGGCGAGCGTCCTCGCCACTGGCGCAGAATGGGCGGGGTTAATGAAGAGAGGGCGGCGCCGGAACGTGGCCGCAACGAATCAAGACCGAATCAGTGACTCGGCCCGATTCGGGATTTGTTCCCTACAAGGTATTGTATCCCAAGGGCTTGCGGACACAAGACGGTCGGAACATCGGCTCTGTGACCCAGGCGCAGGAATGTGCGATGAAGCGCTCTGAAAGGCGGCTCCGCCTTGACGCCGCCGCTTACCTTCGACTATATCGCCCGCTCTCGCGCGGGTCCGCCCGCCGTCACTCTTTCTCGCTTAGGTCTTAAGCCATGTCGCGTCGTTGCGAACTCACCGGTATCGGCCCCATGGTCGGCAACAATGTGAGCCACTCGAATATCAAGACCAAGCGCCGCTTCCTGCCGGCGCTGGCGCCCGCCAGCCTGCAGTCGGACGCGCTGGGTCAGACCTTCAAGCTGCGCATCTCCAATGCGGCCCGCCGCACCCTGGACTTCCGTGGCGGCCTGGACGTCTTCCTGGTCAAGGCCAAGGATGAGCAGCTCTCGCCTCGCGCCCTGAAGATCAAGCGCCAGCTGAAGGCCAAGCTCGCCGCGCAAGCGCCGGCCGCCGTCGCCGCCTAAGGCGCAGCAGCTTCCAGATTTGAGAAAGGCCGGCGTCACCGCCGGCCTTTTTCTTTGCGCGCCTATTTCAGCGTGCTGTCGAACAGCGCGATCAATTCGCGCCAGTGGCGCTCGGCGCTTTCGGGGTTGTGGACCGGCATGTCGGTGGGCACCCAGCCGTGCTTGCAGCCGTCCCAGATGGACACCTCGGCGTCGATGCCGGCCTCGCTCAGGGACTTGGTCAGCAGAGTGTTCTGTGCCTCGTCGTAGCTGCGGTC
>JAYVDG010000412.1:0-4521 GCA_043749525.1 Phenylobacterium sp. | reverse complement strand
CATCGGCGACATAGGTGTCGGCGATCCGGTCCAGGACGGCGGCCGTCCGCGGCCAGTCGAACCGCAGGGCCTCGGCGTCGCGGCGATACCGGTCCGCCAGGTTACGTTCCTGGTCGCCCCCGTCATGTGGCATGCGGGTTGTCACGCCGCGGCGGTTGTAGACGCCGATCTCCAAGCCCCGCTCCAGGGCCCGGCTGCGCGCCGTTTCGATGACCTCACGGACCGGCTCCGGCGGCCAGGACTGTTCCGGCACGCGCTGGGCGGCCGAGAGGATCTCACCGATCTTGCTGTCGCCGATCTCGCCGCGGCCGGCCTCTGCCAGTTGCTTGCGAGCGGACTTGACCCAGGCCTCCAGGGCTTCTGGATCGATCACCCCGGCGTTGTCGGCGCCGGGCACATGCTTCCACTCGTGCAGGACATCGTAGGCCTGGCTCGCGCGGTTCTTCAGCTGCTCCATGTCCTCCGGCTCGGGCTCAGTCACACCGCTGTCCGCCGCCGGAAGGTAGATGAGCTTTAGCAGGCTGGTGAAGAACGTCGGGTCCTTCGCCAGCGCCCGATGCAGAGTCCGCGCCGGGCGTTCCGAGAAGCGCAGCACCTGGAAGTAGACCCACTCCAGGCTGACGATCTCGGTCTCCGGGATCGTCGGGTCGGTCTCCAGGTAGCTGAGGCAGATGCCGACCCAGTGGCTGAGCATGGTGGCGTCGTTGCCCTTCGCGGCGTCGTCCGCCTTGGCCGCCGCCGTCAGCGCGCGGACGACCAGATCGCTGGGCGGCTTCTTGGTCTCGATGTGGTTGCCGAGCCAAGCCAATGCGGCGTGGGCGCGGCCCACAGCAAGCAGATGATCGACAACGTAGGCCGGGTCGGCGTCGGCGGGGATGTGGTACTCGGACAGGGTCTTCCAATAGGCGCGGGTCAGGCCTTCCGAGCGTGCTTCGATCTCCGCCCAGGTCTCCGAGGTCGACGGTAGGACGCGGATGATCCGCGTCTCCGCGCGCTCGCCCCAGCCTTCGGCGATCGCCCGGGCCCACAGGTCCTTGACCAGGGAGGAGCCTTCGCCGGCCTTCAGCATCAGGCCGACCAGGATTCCGAAGGCGGTGTCGGCCCCGTTGGCCTCGTCCGCCAACAGCCCCCGCGTCATCAAGGCGTCCTTCACGGCATCTGGTGCCTGGCTCCCGGCGATGGCCGTGCCCAGGGCATGATGGCTGGTCACGGTCTCGGCGAAGGCGAACAGCGCGTCGGGCGATAGTTCGGTAACCAGGGCGTCGGCGGCCTCCGTCTGCAGGCGCTGTAGTTCGTCTTTCTGTTCGGTCCAGGAGATGCCGGGCCGGGGGGAAGCCGCGCCGGGCCGGAACAGCCACCGCACGCGGTTCTCGACGCTCGGCGCCTGGAGGGACTCGAAGATTGCGTCCAGCGGCGCGAGGTCTTCTTCGGCCATGGCCCAATCGGCCTCCGCGAACCCGCGGTGTTTCGCGATCAGCTCCCGCAGCTTGTCGCGCAGCACTTCGATGTCATCCGCGTCGTTGAGTCCTTCGGCGTAGGCCTGGAACGCCGGCGCGGCTTTGGCGCGCCAGACTTTATCGAAGCTGGCCCAGTGGTCGAGCAGGGAACGCCAGCGCTCGCCGTCCCGGCCCACTTCGGCCAGCAGCCGATCGCCAATGCCGCGAGCGGTGACGCCGACCGACGCCCAGGTTACCGCCTCAGGCTCGTCCGGAGAGAAGTCGCGCCAGTTCGGCTTTGAGGACGGCTCGGACGTGTCATGGAAGCGCGGGGCCAGCGCAAGCAAGAGCTTCCAGCCGACCGTCGGGCGCGCCTTGACGATCCGGTCGATGACTTTCAGACGCTGGGCGGGGGTGGCGTAGGTCTGCGGCGACCAGGTCACGAAGATCCGGCGCAGTGAGGCGCCGGGGCGATTGCCCATCCGGCCGCCCGGATCGACCTCATCGAGGTGCGCCAGGAGCAGCGCCGCCTGCATCAGGTAGTCCGGGCTGCGCGCCAGCATCTCCAGCGACCACAGCAAGTTCGACAGGTACTCGGTGGGGGTCATCATCCCCTCGTCGCTCCGGAAGAGCGACATCACCGAGGGATCATCGCCCTCCAAGCCCCCGTCCAAGGCGTCCAGGAAGGCTTTCGGCGCCGCCTCGGCGATGTTGTGGAAATCCCGTGACAGCGACCACCAGAGCGCCGGCGTAGCCTGATCCAACAGTTTGGCCACCATGCGGTGGACCCGCACCTCAAGATTGGAGACGAGCGCCGCGCGGTCTGGATAAACCGCCATGGCAATCAGGGCTTCGGTCAGGCCCTGCCGCAGCGCGCCCGTGGGGGCTTCCGCGAACTCGCCCTCTTCCTCGGAGTAGGGGCTCTGCGGCCGCTTGGCGAAGCGCGGGTTGATCTCCCCAAGTACCGACTGGAACACCGTCTCGAACCGCGCCATCTGGGCGGTCGTGACCTGGCCTGCGATCTGGGTCCACAGGTCCCTTAGGGACACCACCTTCCAGACCTCGCCTGCGCGCACCAGCGGTCCGCCGACGCTGGCCAGGCGCGCCAGGACCGCCTCGACGTCCTCATAAGGCCGCCCGGCCAGGCGGCCGATGATCTTGCGGTCGCGGGCCGATGATTCGACCCAGGCGCCGGCGAACATGGCCGCGATCAGCTCCGGCAGCGCCGGGTCGGCCCAGGCCGGCCGGAAGCTCGGTGCCGCCGGCAGCATCCGCCGCAGCACCGTGATGCTGCGGCCCGACAGGTGTGCGTAGCGGTGGGCGTCCATCTCGTTCAAGCCGGCGCGGCCCAGGGCCAGCTGCAGGTCGAACTTCCAGGGCCGGGCCAGACGGCGCGCGCCCCCGAACGCGGCCGCCGCAGGACCATAGGCGGCGTAGACATGGTGTCCATCGTTCACCAGACGGCGCGCGAGGCCGGCGTCCGGATCGGTGAGGACGATGATCAGCGGCGTGCCCAGGCCAACCAGCTCACGCGCCGTTTCCGGGTTGTCGGCGACCACGCAGCTGCTGGCGTAGAAGCGGCGGTAAGCTCCGGGCAGGGGACTGATGGCGGCGTAGAGGAAGGCCATGGCCTCGTCCGGCGCTTCGGCCTGGATGGCGATCATCTCTGGCGGCCCCCGCAGCCACTTCAGGATCGCGGTCTGGTCGTCTTCGCGCCCGGTGAGCACGACTTCCTCGGTGAGCGGCGTCTCGGTCGCCCGAACCCATTCCGTCCACATCTCCTCGAGGTTGCGCAGGCCTTGCGGCCGGCGGCCGATGCGTACGGCCAGCCACTGCGCCACCGCTGGGTACTGTTCTAGCCAGTGGACCAGGTCGTCGCTGTCCAGGGCGACGACGTCGCGCCAGACACCTAGCTTGCGCTTCTCGGCCACCCAATCGTCCTTGCCCACGAACCGCTGGGGCGTGACGAAGACGAAGGTGGTGATCTTGGGGTCACGGCCCAGTGGCTTTGCGGTGCGCTTGACGAAGTCATCCTCGGCCTTGGCGCGGATCGACGTGCGTTGGGCACCGATTTCCCAGACCGACTCGCCGTCCGGGACCATTCCGGCTCCGTTGCCGACGGCGCAAATTCCGTCCCAGCCCGGGTACTGGACGCTCTCGTCCGACGGGAACCGCACGGCCGCCGCCGGACCCAAGGTGGCGAAGATTAAGCGGCTGAGCAGTTCGGGCATGCCGCTCTGACCGTCGCGCTGCTCGCCCCATTGGGATAGGCTTGTGGCGTCGATCCAGCGCACCAGGGCACCGGGTCGTGGCGGCGCCGGCGCCGGGGGCAGCATGGCCTTCTCGACCACCCCGCCTGCGGTGAACAGGAGGCCCCGCGCCTCGATCGCTTCGCGGATGGCCTGGATGTTATTGGCCACCGGGGTCCGGAAGCCCCGCTCGAAGTCGGCCAACGTCGAGGTCGCCACGCGCGCGGCGTCCGCCAGCTCGCTCTGCGACATGGCGAGCAGGGCGCGGGCGGCCCGGATTTGGTCTCGACTGAGGGTTTCTTCGGGCAACGTCATATAAATAATATGATGTCAGATACCGAAGTGCGCGACGCGGGTCAATGGTGGTGCTCGAGGCTCGCCAGCGAAGGCGTCGTGGGCGCAAGAGCCTAGAGACCGCCCAGCGGTTTCGGATCACCGCCAGCGTCTATGCCTTGGCCTTCCGGCATTTTGCCGGTTGCTCGGCCGTCCGCGCTTCCTGGGGATCAGGGCGGTCGCGCCGTGCTCCTGCTAGGCCTTCGACAGTCGGAGAACCTCGCGGCGCTCCAATCCCAAAGGCTCGGCCGGCAGCCGAAACCGTCAGCCGGCCGAGCTCTGTTTGTTCATCGTAATCACCGTCATCCTGGAGGCCTCCCGCGCAAACGCGAGAGAGGGTGACATCTCTAAATGGCACGGTGCGACATTACTAAATGGGCGCTACATCCGCTTTGCGCCTAATGTATCTTATCGGAAATTGGCAGTTATTTCTGCAATAATCACAGTAGGTTATGCGGCGCGTCTGGCGCCACGGGCAGCTATTAACCCCCGACGCAGGCCGA
>JAYVDG010000411.1:0-4528 GCA_043749525.1 Phenylobacterium sp. | reverse complement strand
GCACCAGGCCGCCGGCCGAGGTCATGAAGTAGAGCGGGGCGCCCGCCACCGCGCCGGCCACCTTCTCCACATAGGCGCGCAGGACCGGGGTCAGGTAGGCGTCTGCCACCGTGGTCTCGGCGCGGGGGATATAGCGGGGCAGGGGGGAGACCTCGTGGCTCAGCGCCACGAATTCGAAGCCGGCGGCGCGGGCCAGCTCACCCGCCGCGATCTCGTGGGCCGGGTTGAGGTCGGCGTGCAGGAAGGCGATGGCGGCCGCAGTGTAGCCCTCCGCGACGGCGGCCTTCAGCTTGGCGGCCAGGGCGTCGCGGTCGAGGGTTTCCACCACGGCGCCGTCGGCGGCGAGGCGCTCCCTGGCCTCGATCACGCCGGAATAGAGCGGCTCGGGACGCACGATGTTCAGCGCGAACAGGTCGGGCCGCGACTGGTCGCCGATGACGAGCGCGTCGGCGAAGCCTTGGGTCGCCACGAACAGGGTCTTGGCGCCGCGCCGCTCCAGCAGGGCGTTGGTGGCCACGGTGGTGCCCATCTTGATGGCCTCCACTCGATCGGCCGGGAAGGGGGCGCCCGGACTCGCTCCCAGCACCCGGCGCATGGCCTCGACGGCGGCGTCCTCATAGGCCGGCGAACTGGACAGCAGCTTGCGCGAGACCTCTTCGCCGTCGCTCGCCCTGCCGATCACGTCGGTGAAGGTGCCGCCGCGGTCGATCCAGAAACTCCAGAGTCTGTCCAAAACTTAACCTGCCTCGGGGATCATGCGCGTTGTGTTTGCCGCAGTGCGGAACTAGGCTTGTCGATACTCCCATGAGTTTCTGGCGCAACATTGCTGGGCTCGCCGTCCGCCGCCCCGATGGTTGCGAAGACTGCGACGAGTGTCCTCCGGGCCTGCCCGGCGAGGATCCCACCTTCACGACTGCCGTCACGGCGCTCGGCGCGAAGCTCGCCAAGGCCGACGGCCGGGCCAGCGTGGGCGAGTTCGACGCCTTCGCCCAGGTGTTCCACACCGACGCGGCGTCGCAGCGCAACATCCACCGCCTGTACGACCTCGCTCGCCAGACCACGCGCGGCTACGAGAGCTACGCGATCCGGCTGGCCAAGCGCTATCGCAACTGCCCGACCCTTCTGGAGGACGTCCTCGACGGCCTGTTCCACATCGCCGGCTCCGACGGGGCGGTGACCCACGACGAGCTGGTCTATCTGGAGCACGTGGCGGTGCTGTTCGGCTTCTCATCCCTGGTGTTCCGCCGGCTGAAGGCCACTCATCTGGGCCTCAGCGCCGAGGACCCCTATGGCGTGCTGGGCGTGCCCCACGACGCCCCCGACGACGAGGTCCGCAGCGCCTGGAAGGGCGCGCTGATCGTCGCCCATCCCGACCGCGCCCGGGCGCGCGGCCTGCCGTCGGAATTTATCGAGGTGGCGGAGGCCAAGGCCGCCTCCATCAACTCAGCCTTCGACACCATCATGCGCGAACGCCGGGAAATGGCGCTCGAAGGGGTGGCATAACACTGGTTTCGTTGCTTTTTGCGTTGTGAAGCGTTGACGGCGGGGATCGTCCGAACAACATATTCGTTGCAGCCACCGGAAGAGGTGGCGTCAGAGGAAGCCATGGTCAGGGAATTCGCCCGCAAACACGGTTCAGCGCTCCGCAGCTTCGCGGTGCTGGGCGGCGCTCTGGCCACCACGGCGGCGGTCGTCATCGCCGCGGTCCTGGCCCTGTTCGCCGCCGCCACGGTGGTGGTGATCGCGGTGATGTCCTCGGCCCTGCTGGCGCTCGCCGGCCTCGCCCTACGCGCCAAGCGCACGGCCCACGCTCGCCGCGACGACGGCATCCTCGAAGCCCGCAATCTGGGCGGCCACCACTGGGTCGCCTACGGCTGGAACGAGCGGCGGTAAACTCCCGCGACCGTTGTCGCGGCCCCGTCATCCTAGGCCTTGTGCCTAGGACCCCTCTCGAAACTTCTGAAATCTGGCCGGGTGAGCGGAAGCGTTTGTGCGCGTTCGGTAAGTCAACGCGACCGATAGATGGGTCCTAGGCACAAGGCCTAGGATGACGTGGGGTAGGGGTTGCGGCGCTTGTTCACCCCCTCTACCGTCGCTTCAAACAAGCGTTGGGAGAGAACGGCATGATTGGTGTGATCGCGGTCCTGAAGGTCGCTGAAGGCAAGAACGCGGAATTCGAGGCGATCTTCACCGACCTCGCCAAGCAGGTGCGGGCCAATGAGCCCGGCAACCTGGCTTACCAGCTCACCAAGAGCCGCACCGATCCCCAAACCTACAAGGTCCTGGAGCTCTACAAGGACCAGGAGTCCCTGACCGCTCACGGCGGCACGGACTATTTCAAGGCCGCCGGCGCCAAGATGGGCCCCTGCATGGGCGGCCGTCCCGAGATCGAATACCTCGACGGCGTTTAGGCGAGGCCGCAATGGACCTCGACTTTTCGCAAGGTGACCTCGCCTTCCGCGACGAGGTCCGCGCCTTCATCGCCCAGGCCTTCGACGACGACATGCGGGCCCATATGGGCCAGTCGAAGAACGCCCACATCGACAAGACCGGCCAGGTTCGCTGGTGGAAACGCCTGAACGAGAAGGGCTGGATGGCCCCCGACTGGCCCGCCGAATACGGCGGGACCGGTTGGACCCATGCCCAGAAATACATCTTCGACATGGAGATGGCCCTGGCCGGTGCGCCTGACACCTCCAACATGGGGGTGCGGATGTGCGCCCCCGTCGTGATGGCCTTCGGGACCGACGAACAGAAGAAGCAGCACCTGCCCAAGATCCTCTCCAGCGAGGTGTGGTGGTGCCAGGGCTATTCCGAACCGGGCTCAGGATCGGACCTCGCCTCGCTGTCCATGAAGGCCGAGCGGGACGGTGACCATTATTCACTGAATGGTTCAAAAATATGGACGACCTACGCCCAGCACGCCGACTGGATGTTCTGCTTGGTGCGGACCGCCAACGAGGCGATCAAGCAGATGGGGATCAGCTTCCTGCTGCTGGACATGACAACGCCGGGGATCAGAATCGTTCCCTTGCCGACCCTGGACGGGCCGCCGGACGGCGAGCAGGAGATCAACCAGGTGTTCTTCGAGAACGTCCGGGTCCCGGTGGCCAACCGGATCGGCGAGGAGAACCAGGGCTGGACCTACGCCAAGTATCTGCTGCAGTTCGAGCGTGGCAACGCCTATGCGCCGGGCCTGACCAACATGCTGGCCAAGGTGAAGATGATCGCGGGGGCCGAACGCTCCGACGGCGGCCAGCGGATGCTGGATGACACCGATTTCCGCCGCAAGCTGACCGAGACCCAGATCAAGGTCGATGCACTGAACGCCACCGAGCTGCGGATGTTCGCCGCGCGCACGGCCGGCGAGGCGATGGGGGCGGCGTCCTCAATGTTCAAGCTGGAGGGCAGCCAGGCCCAGCAGGCGATCACCGAACTGGCCCTGGAGGCGGCGGGCATCTACGCCCAGCCCTTCGTCCAGGACACCTTCGCCGAGATCCGCGGCGATCGGAACGAGCCGCGCGCCGGGCCCGACTACGCGGCCACCGTGGCGCCGATGTACTTCAACTACCGCAAGACCTCGATCTATGCCGGGTCCAACGAGATCCAGCACAACATCATCGCCAAGATGGTGCTGGGGCTGTGAGCTTCGGCGCCTTCGAGGCAGCGCTGGCCAAGTCGGTCGCCGATGGCAAGATCGCCGGGGCCGTGGCCCTGGTCACCGATCGCGACGGCGTCACCTATGAGCACGCGGCGGGCGTCCGTGCGGCGGGGCAACCGGCGGCGATTGACTCCGCCACCGTGTTCTGGATCGCCTCGATGACTAAGGCGGTGGTGTCGGTGGCGGCGCTGCAGCTGGTGGAGCAGGGCAAGCTGACCCTGGACGGCGACCTGGGGGATTTGTGCCCGGACCTGAAGGACCTCCAGGTGCTGGAGGGCGTCTCTGACGGCAAGGCGAAGCTGCGGCCCGCCAAGGGCTTCGTCACCTTGCGCCAGCTGCTGAGCCACACCTCGGGCTTCGCCTACACCTTCACCCATCCGGAATTCCTGGCCTTCTCCCAGACCGAGGGGGCGCTTGATCCTAACTCCGGCAGCCGCGCGGCGCATCGCCAGCCGCTGATGTTCGACCCCGGCCAGGGCTGGATCTATGGCATCGGCATCGACTGGGCGGGTATCGTCATCGAGGCAGCCAGCGGCCAGCGGCTGGACGCCTATCTGACGCAGCACATATTTGGTCCCCTTGGGATGGATGATACCGGTTTCGCCCTGTCGGACGGCCAGACCTCGCGCAAGGCCAGCATCCACGTCCGCGGGCCGGACGGAGCGCTGATCGCCATTCCCTTTGGTCTGCCGGCCAACCCCGAGGTGCTGTCGGGCGGCGGCGGGCTCTACTCGACGGCGGCCGACTACGCCAAGTTCCTGCGCATGCTGCTGGGGGAGGGCGGCGGCGTGCTCTCGGCCAAGACCCTGCGCGGCCTGTCGGAGAGCCACAGCGGGAGCCACAAGGCCGGCTTCATCAAGTCGGCCG
>JAYVDG010000410.1:0-4538 GCA_043749525.1 Phenylobacterium sp. | reverse complement strand
GCGTTAACGGACGCTAGACCGGACGGCGGGCGCCGTGTCATGAAGTCGTCGCGACGGTCGGCGATGACGCATCTTCGGCCCTTGCCCGCGCCGACCCTGGGAAGCTTCTGCATTCATGTCTGACGCCGCCGTTCTGTCCGTACGGAACGCCTCGAAGAGCTTTGGCCCTCGTAAGGCGCTCGACGGCGTATCCCTCAATGTTTCCCGCGGCGAAATGATCGCCCTGATCGGGCCCTCGGGCTCGGGGAAGTCGACCCTGCTGCGCTCCATCAGCGGCCTGCAGACCATCGACCAGGGCCCCGGCGTGATCGAGGCGTTCGGCGGTCCCGTGCAGTCCGGCGGCAAGATCAGCCGCAAGGTGCGCGGCGCCCGCATCCGGGTCGGCTTCATCTTCCAGCAGTTCAATCTGGTGGGCCGGCTGACCCTGTTCACGAATGTGGCGCTCGGTTCGCTGGGCCGCATCCCCATGGTTCGGGGGACCTTCGGCTTCTGGCCGCAGGAGACCAAGGACGCGGTCATGGCCGCGCTGGCCCGCGTGGGTGTCGCCGACTACGCCGCCCAGCGCGCCAACACCCTTTCCGGCGGCCAGCAGCAGCGCGGCGCCATCGCGCGCGCTCTGGTGCAGAAGGCCAAGATCATTCTGGCCGACGAGCCCGTGGCGTCCCTCGACCCCGTTTCGGCCCGCAAGGTCATGGAACTGCTGGCCGACCTCAACGCCACCGATGGCCTCACCGTCGTCGTCACCCTGCACCAGGTCGACTACGCCCTGCGCTACTGCAAGCGGGTGGTGGCCCTGAAGGCCGGCAAGGTGGTCTATGACGGCCCGATCGACGGCCTCGACCGCGCCCGCCTGATCGACATCTACGGTCCCGAATTCGAAGACGCCTTCTGGGAAGGAGCGCCGAAATGATCCGTCGCCATGTTCTTACCGCGCTGGCCGCCGCCCTGGCGCTGGCCGCCTGCGGCCAGAAGCCCGCCGAGAAGGCCGGCCCGCCCAAGGAACTGACCTTCTCGATCCTGTCGGCCGAGAACCAGGCCTCGATGCAGCCCCTGTGGCAGCCGATGCTGGACGACATGTCCGAGCAGTTGGGCATCAAGGTGAAGCCCTACTTCGCCACCAACTACACCTCGCTGATCGAGGCCATGCGCTTCAACCAGGTGCAGGTGGGCTGGTTCTCCGCCCTGCCGGCCCTGGAGGCGGTGCGCCGCGCCGACGGCCAGGTGCTGGGCCGGGTGATCGACGCCGGCGGGATCGACTCCTACGAGTCGGTGCTGATCGTGAAGAAGGGCAGCGGCATCACGCTGGACGACGTGCTGAAGTGCGGCAAGCGCTACTCCTTCGGGATCGGCGACGCCAAGTCGACCTCCGGCACGCTGGCGCCCATGACCTACCTGTTCTCGCCGCGCGGCATCGTGCCGGCCGAGTGCTTCAAGGGCGTCCGCTCGGCCAGCCACCAGACCAATGTCTTCTCGGTCGCCAATGGCGTGCTGGACGTGGCCACCAACAATTCCGTCGGCCTGGTCTTCGCCGGCCGCGAGAACCCCGAGGTCGCCGCCAAGATCGAGGTGATCTGGCGCTCTCCGCCCCTGCCGGAATCCTCCATCGTCGCCCGCAAGGACCTGGACCCCGCGATCCGCGAAAAGCTGCGCCAGTTCTTCCTGACCTACGGGACCGGAACCGGTCCCAAGGCCGACAAGCAGCGCGAGGTGCTCAAGGGCCTGGCCTATGGCGGTTTCCGTCCGGCCGACGACAGCTACCTCGATCCGATCCGCGAGATGGAGGCCTCCGAGACCCTGGCCGACGCCAAGCGTGGCGGCGACGCCGCCAAGATCGCCAAGGCCCAGGCCGCCTATGACGACATTCGCGCCAAGGCCGCCCAGCGCCGCGCCGTCAATCCGGACGTCTGATGACTCTTACGGATCTCGCCCTGCGGCCGCCGAGCCGCACCCTGGCCCAGCGCCTGCCCGACCTGCTGGTCTGGGGCGGGGTGATCGTGTTCCTGGCCATCAGCTTCGGGCCGGTGGAGATCCACCGCCTGCCGATGCTGTGGAGCAATTCGGAGAACATGCAGCAGTTCGGCCGCGACCTGCTGCGGCCCGACTTCACGAACTGGAAGCTGTACGTCGCCCAGATGTGGCTGACGGTGCAGATCGCGCTCTGGGGCACCTGCCTGGCGGTGTTCCTGGCCATTCCCTTCGGCCTGCTCTGCGCCCGCAACATCTCTCCCTCCTGGATCCAGCAGCCCATGCGCCTGCTGATGAACCTGCTGCGCTCGATCCCCGACCTGGTGATCGGCCTGCTGTTCATCGTCGCGGTGGGCCTGGGTCCCTTCGCCGGCGTCATGGCGCTGGCGCTCAACACCGGCGGCGTGCTGGCCAAACTGTTCTCCGAGGCCGTGGAGTCCATCGACCGCGGACCGGTCGAGGGGGTGCGCGCCACGGGCGCCACTCCCCTGCAGGAAGTCATCTGGGGGGTCATTCCCCAGGTCGCGCCGTTGTGGAGTTCGTATGCGCTCTACCGGTTCGAATCCAACTCACGCTCGGCGACCGTTCTCGGCCTGATCGGGGCTGGCGGCATCGGCCAGACTCTGTTCGAATCCTTGAATGGATTCAACTATCCGCAGGTCTCGGCCATCGCCATCGTCATCGTCGTGGCGGTCACCTTGATCGACATGCTCAGCCAGACGATCCGCGCACGCCTTCTTTGAGCCGGGGTTGTTGAGCGCCGGCTCGCCCCTCTCACTCTGACCAGATCGTCCGCCCCCACCATATCGACGCCTGTCGCGGTTTGCCGGTCCACCTGGGGTTCGAGTGGCCATTTTGCCACCGTCCCTGGCTACACGAAACTGACATAAAACCTCGTCGGTTCTGTCACTGTCCCTCCTTAAGAGGTCCCTCGGGCGCTGAAATTTTCCGGGCTGGCCGAGCTGGCCGGTGAGAATATCGGCCGCCCCATAAATCAGGGGATGCTCTATGAAAAATCTTATGTCCACCGTGGCGTGGACCTGTCTTGCAGCGGCAATAGCTGGTCCCGCCTTCGCTGAAGGCGCCAAGGATCTGGGACCGGAACTCGAGGAAGTGACCGTCACGGCCACCAAGACCGAGACCAACCTGCAGAAGACGCCGATCGCCATCTCCGTGATCAGCGCGGCCGCCATGGTAGACCGGCACGCCGAGGCCCTGATCAGCCTCCAGGACGGCGCCATCCCCTCCCTGCGCGTGGCCACCTTTGAAGCCCGTCAATCGGCTCTGACCATCGGCATCCGCGGCATCGTTCCGTTCGACGCCAACCAGACAGCCCGTGACCAAGGCGTCGGTGTCTACATCGACGGCGTCTATCTCGGCCGCCAGCAAGGCCTGAACGCCGCTTTGTTCGACCTTGAGCGCATCGAGGTCCTGCGTGGCCCGCAAGGCACCCTGTTCGGGCGCAACACCGAAGGCGGCGCCCTGAGCATCGTCACGAAGGCCCCCACCGGCGTGTTCGGCGGCCGGTTCAGCGCCGGCGTCGGCAACTTCGGCTCCTACGGCGCCGACATCCACCAGGACTTCCAGGAATTCTCGGGCATCTCGCTGAAGGTCGACGGCCTGGTCCAGCACCAGGGCCCCACCACCGAGAACCCGCTGAGCGGCCAGGCTGGCTGGAACCAGTATGACCGCAAGGGCATCCGCGTCAGCGCGCTCTACAACCCGACCGACACCTTCAGCGCCGATCTCTCCGCCGACTACGCGGTCGACGAGAACACGCCGTTCTTCAGCCAACTGGTCAGCTACAATCCCTACGGCAAGCGCGTCCGCACCTTGGCCGAGGTTCAGGCCGGCCCGGCCGCCGCGCCCGCCGGCACGATCAACCCGCTCGCCTCCCTGGTGAAGGTTCACACCGGTCGCCAGACGGTCTCGGACATCGGCACGGTGCAACAGCCCAGCCTCGACGAGACGGGCGGCGTTTCGCTGGTCATGAAGTACAAGGTCTCGCCCGACCTGGAATTGCGCTCGATCACGGCGGCCCGCGGCGTCGGCACCAACCAGTGGGACAACTCGGGCATCGAAGCCCGCAACGTCTTCGCGCCGAACGCCAACTTCGGCCGCTACAGCCTGTCGGACCTCTACCAGCGCCAGTTCAGCCAGGAATTCCAGGCGGTCGGCAACTTCGGTGACAACCTCACCTACGTGGCTGGCCTCTACTACTTCAAGGAACACGCCAAGGAATCGGCCGCCACGCCCTTCACCAACCTGTGGAACGCCGACGGCACCGCCTACACCATCCGCTCCCCCTACGGCACCTCGCCGACCGCCGCCGCGACGGCGGGCTGGGAGCGCGGCACCCGCTTCGTCACCCGCGCCAGCCGGGCGGAAGCTGAAAGCTACGCCGCCTACGGCCAAGGCACCTACACCCCGGCCTCCATGGACAAGCTGCACCTCACCGTGGGCGGCCGCGTGACCAAGGATAAGCGTAACGGCGTGCTCTACACCGTCAACGGCAAGGCGACGAACTTCATCTTCGACTACTCGAAGAGCCGTTTCGACCCGCTGGTGAACCT
>JAYVDG010000409.1:0-4539 GCA_043749525.1 Phenylobacterium sp. | reverse complement strand
GACCGCCACTGGTATCCGCTCTACGAGAAGATGGTGGAGCTGGACGTCCCCGCCATGGTCCACGTCTCGGCCTCCTGCAATCCGGCCTTCCACGCCACCGGCGCGCACTACATCAACGCCGACACCACGTCCTTCATGCACTTCATCCAGGGGGATCTGTTCAAGGACTTCCCGACCCTGCGGATGATCATCCCGCATGGCGGCGGGGCCGTGCCCTATCACTGGGGCCGCTATCGGGGTCTGGCCCAGGACATGAAGCGGCCGCCGCTCTCCGAGCTGGTGATGAACAACGTCTTCTTCGACACCTGCGTCTACCACCAGCCGGGCATCGACCTGCTGCTGAAGGTGATCCCGGCCAAGAACATCCTGTTCGGTTCGGAGATGGTGGGCGCGGTGCGCGGGGTCGATCCCGAGAGCGGCCAGTTCTACGACGACACCAAGCGCTACATCGAGGCCAGCAGCATCCCGGCCGCCGACAAGACGGCGATCTTCGAGGGCAACGCCAAGACGGTGTTCCCGCGCCTCGCTCAGCGGCTGGCGGCGGCATGAAGCTGATCGGCCAGCTCTGGGTCCAGGTGCTGGTGGCCACGGCGGCCGGCGCCCTGCTGGGCCATGTCTGGCCGGGACTCGGCGCGGCCATGAAGCCGCTGGGGAACGCCTTCATCGCCCTGGTGAAGATGATCATCCCGCCGGTGATCTTCTGCACCGTGGTGCATGGCGTGGCCGGCATGGGGGACTTCGCCAAGGTCGGCCGGGTGGCCGGCAAGGCCCTGGCCTATTTTCTGGCCGTCACCGCCCTGGCCCTGGTCTTCGCCATGACCGCGGCCAATGTCTTCCAGCCGGGCGCGGGGATGAACATCGATCCGGCGGCGCTCGATACCGGCCTGGTGGCCGACTACGCCAAGCAGGCCGAAGCCCAGACCGTGCCGCAGTTCGTGGCGGGCATCATCCCCACGACCTTCGTGTCGGCCTTCACCCAGCCCAATGTCCTGCAGGTGCTGTTCGTGGCTCTACTGTTCGCCTTCGCGCTCGCCCTGACCGGTGAGCGCGGCAAGCCGGTGCTGGACCTGATCGAGCGGGTCTCCGAGGTGTTCTTCAACGTCGTCGGCTTCATCATGCGCGCCGCCCCCGTCGGCGCCTTCGGAGCCATGGCCTTCGCGGTGGGCAAGTTCGGCTCGGCGGCCCTGATGTCGCTGGGCGCGCTGATCCTGGAGTTCTGGGTGGTCTGCCTGGTCTTCGTCTTCGTGGTCATGGGGACCATCGCCTGGGCCGTCGGGGTCAACATCCTGCGGCTACTCGCCCTGCTGAAGGAGGAGATCGCCATCGTGGCGGGCTCCGGTTCCACCGAGGCGGTGCTGCCCCGGGTGATGCAGAAGCTCAAGGGCCTTGGCTGTGACGAGGGCGTGGTCGGGCTGGTGGTGCCCACCGGCTATTCCTTCAACCTCGACGGCACCTGCCTCTACCTGGCGACGGCGGCGATCTTCCTGGCGCAGGCCACCAATACGCCCATGACGCTGGCCCAGCAGGCCGGGATGATCGGGGTGATGATGCTGACGTCCAAGGGCGCGGCGGCGGTGCCGGGCGCGGCCTTCGTGGCCCTGGCCGCCACCCTGGGGACGGTGGGCCATATCCCGGTGGCCTCCATCGCCCTGGTGCTCGGCGTCCACAAGCTGATGGCCGAGGCCCTGACCTTCGTGAACCTGGTGGGCAATACGCTAGCCAGCATCGTGGTCTGCCAGTGGGAGGGCGCCATCGACCGGTCGGTCATGGACGAACAGATCGGCTTTTCACCGCGCCTGGCAATTAGTAAGTAAGACATACAATGGACGCTAACTGGCTCCCCTTCCACCCCAACCCCAGCAAGCCCGCCTACCGGCCTCCGGCCGGCGCGGTGGACGCCCATTGCCATGTGTTCGGGCCCGAGGCGCAGTTCCCCTATGCGCCCGAGCGCAAGTACACGCCTTGCGACGCGGGCAAGGACCAGCTGTTCGCCCTGCGCGACCTTCTGGGGTTCAGCCGCAACGTGGTCGTCCAGGCCACCTGCCACGGCAAGGACAACCGGGCGCTGGTCGATGCGCTGAAGTCCTCGAACGGCTTGGCCCGCGGCGTCGCCACGGTTGGGGAGGAGATCACGGAGGCGCAGCTCCAGGTCCTGCACGACGCCGGCGTGCGCGGGGTGCGGTTCAACTTCCTCAAGCGGCTGGCCGACTTCACCCCGCACGACGTGCTGCGCCGCATCGCGGCCAAGGTGGCGCCCTTCGGCTGGCACGTGGTGGTCTATTTCGAAGCCCCGGACCTGCAGGAGTTGCAGCCGCTCTTCACCTCCCTGCCCACCAAGGTCATCGTCGACCATATGGGCCGCCCGGACGTGACGCTGGGAGTCGAGCACCCGCAGTTCCAGCGCTTCCTCAACTGGATGAGCGACGACCCCGAAGTTTGGTCCAAGGTCTCCTGCCCCGAACGGCTGAGCCTCGCCGGCCCGCCCTATGACGACGTGGTCCCGTTCCAGCAGGCCCTGGTCGAATGCTTCCCCGACCGGGTGCTGTGGGGCACCGACTGGCCGCATCCGAACCTCAAGGGGCAGATGGCCGACGACGGGGTGCTGACCGACCAGATCCCCAAGTTCGCCACCACCGAGGTCGCCCGCCGCAAGCTGCTGGTCGACAATCCGATGGCCCTCTACTGGGGAGACGACCGTGGCTGAGAACCCCTTCAAGGACATCCCCGGCACCACGCTGTTTGACGCCGAGCAGTCGCGGAAGGGCTACCACCTCAACATGTTCTGCATGTCGCTGATGAAGGCCCCCAACCGCGAGGCCTTCAAGGCCGACGAGGCCGCTTACCTCGACGGCTATCCGATGACCGACGCGCAGAAGGCGGCGGTCATCGCGCGGGACTGGAACGGCATGATCACGCTCGGCGGCAACATCTATTTCACCTCCAAGATCGCGGCCACCGACGGCCTCTCCTTCCAGCAGATCGCCGCCATAATGTCGGGCGTCAGCCAGGCCGACTACGCCGCCATGATGCTGGCCGGGGGACGCTCCATCGAGGGCGTGCGCAGCAAGAAGGGAGACGCCTGATGGCGCGCATCACCGCCGGCGTCGCCACCAGCCACGTGCCCGCCATCGGCGCGGCCCTGGATAACGGACGCTCGGGCGAGGAGTACTGGAAGCCGCTGTTCGCCGGCTATGAGAAGTCCAAGGGCTGGATCGCCGACGCCAAGCCCGACGTGGTGATCCTGGTCTACAACGACCACGCCAGCGCCTTTTCCCTGGAGCTGATCCCCACCTTCGCTATCGGCTGCGCCGAGAGCTTCATCCCCGCCGACGAGGGCTGGGGGCCGCGCCCGGTGCCGGTGATCCAGGGCCATCCGGAGCTGGCCTGGCACCTGGCCCAGTCGCTGATCCTCGACGAGTTCGACATGACCATCGTCAATGCGATGGACGTCGACCACGGCCTGACCGTGCCGCTGTCTCTGATGTTCGGACAGCCGGACGCCTGGCCCTGCAAGGTGATCCCGCTGGCGGTGAACGTGGTCCAGTACCCGCCGCCCACCGGCAACCGCTGCTTCAACCTGGGCAAGGCCATCGCGCGGGCCGTGGCCAGCTTCCCCGAGGACCTCAATGTCCAGGTCTGGGGCACCGGCGGCATGAGCCACCAGCTGCAGGGGCCCCGCGCCGGCCTGATCAACAAGGTGTTCGATACCGCCTTCCTGGACCGCATCGTCGCCGACCCGCAAGCCCAGGCCCGCATGCCCCACATCGACTATGTCCGCGAGGCGGGTTCAGAGGGGATAGAGCTGGTCATGTGGCTGATCATGCGCGGGGCGCTGACGCCGCAGGTGCGCGAACTGCACCGCTTCTATCATGTCCCTGCCTCCAACACGGCGGTGGGCCATCTCATCCTCGAACCCATCCCGGAGTAGCCCACAATGAAGATCGTCATGGCCGGCCAGGGCGCCTTCGGCATCAAGCATCTGGAGGCGATGGAGAAGATCGACGGGGTCGAGGTGGTCAGCCTGGCGGGCGGATCGCCGGAGAGCACCAAGGCCGTGGCCGAGCGGTTCAAGATCCCGCACTGGACCACCGACCTTGGCGAGGCCCTGGCCCAGCCCGGCGTCGAGGCCGCGATCCTGGCCACCCCCACCGGCCTGCACGCGGCCCAGTCCATCCAGTGCCTGGAGGCCGGCAAGCATGTGCAGGTCGAGATCCCCATGGCCGACAACCTGGCCGACGCCCAGGCCCTGGACGCCGCCCAGAAGAAGGCCGGCAAGATCGCCATGGCCGGCCACACCCGGCGCTTCAACCCGTCCCACCAGTGGCTCCACAAGAAGATCGTCGCTGGCGAGCTGAAGGTCCAGCAGATGGACGTGCAGACCTACTTCTTTCGCCGCACCAACATGAATGCGCTGGGTCAGGCACGCAGCTGGACTGACCATTTGCTGTGGCATCACGCTGCGCACACGGTGGACTTGTTTGCTTACCAGTGCGGCAGTCCAATTGTGAAAGCCAACGCTGTACAAGGCCCAATTCACCC